>JBBSLR010000490.1:0-3098 GCA_038255045.1 Phormidesmidales cyanobacterium | reverse complement strand
TCATAAGCGTCGCCCCGCCCGACAAAAAACAGGCTGGGGGCTATCACCGGTCAATTGATCACAGCCCCTAGGGCGATCGCTAGGGCGCAGGGCAGAGGGAAAAAAGTTTCTACCGAACGACCGATAGCGCGGCTTTTGTCAGACTGGTACGTTGAATGAGCAAGCTGGTTCTGCCAGAGACGCTATCCCACTAAACGCCATGAAACCTAGTCTTTTGACCAGTCTCTTACATTCTGTCGGTGGTCTTGGTCTAACGGTTGGCGCTCTGCTGTCGCCCACGGTTAGTCAGGCCCAGGGGTTTTGCTACATAGTTGACGCCGATGGCCGGGTGACTAACCTAGACGATCTCTGCGCGAGCGGCGGTGCATCTGAGTTGCTGCCACCCCAAAGTGAGACCCCCCAGATTGAGACTACTGGTGCAGGCAGCGCCCAGCCAAGCGCAGCGCCCCAGGGGAGAGGTTTTACCATCATCGGCACCCCGACTGACGCCGACCCCAGCGAAGCCGCAGCCGAGACCCCTAGCGATTCTATAGATGCCGAGTCCATAGGCAACGAATCTAGGGACGATGAATTTAGGGGCAATGAATCTAGGGGCGAGGAGCCTATGGGCAGACAAAGTCGCCCAGGCGTTCCGGTCAATGAATCTAGGGGCCAGGAGCCTATGGGCCAGGAGCCTGCGGGCAGACAAAGCCGCCCAGGCGTTCCGGTCAATGAATCTAGGGGCAATGAATCTATGGGCGGGGAGCCTAGGGGCCAGGAGCCTGCGGGCAGACAAAGCCGCCCAGGCGTTGCGGTTGAGGAAATCACCATCCCCAGCATAGAGGTTCCTCAGATTCAAACTCCTGCTGCACCCAGTTCTTCTACACCCAGTTCTTCTACACCTAGTTCTTCCACGCCCAGTTCTTCTACCTCTGCTCCTTAGCCAAAATGTGTGGCTAAGGCATGGTATATTCTCATTCTGAAGGGGAGTAGTTTTGGGCCGACCCAGCCCGATGTCTGAATCAACATACTGGCGATGAGCCTGGTTCAGACGGTAAGTGAGCATTTTGCCCATTTGCAAGCGAGACCTTCACTGAGTCCACCACTGGCGTGGGCTTGGTGGAGTCTTTGTAGCTATCCACCATGCCTGCCCAGCCTCTACACCACTGGAGCAGAGCATGCACCCTCTCACGGGTTTTACCGCTGGCCTACTACTGATCACCCTGTCAGAGCTGGGCGACAAAACCTTTTTTATCGGCATGATTTTGGCTACCCGCCATCCCCGCCGCTGGGTGTTTGTGGGGGTCACGGCGGCGCTGTTTGTGATGACGGTGCTGTCGGTGCTGATTGGCCAGGTGGCCACTGTTTTGCCGCAGCGCTACGTGCAGGGGCTAACGGTGGCGCTGTTTTTGGGCTTTGGCCTTAAGCTGCTATACGACGCCCTGCGCATGGGGGGATCGGGCAGCCTCGCCGACGAAGAGGCCGATGCCCTAGAGGCGGTCGAAGAACGAGAGGCCGGGGTCGTCAAGTGGACGGTGGGCAAGGTGCTGATCGAAGCCTTTACCCTCACCTTTGTGGCCGAGTGGGGCGATCGCACTCAGTTTGCCACCATTGCCCTGGCGGCGGCCAACCACCCAGTGGGGGTGGTGCTGGGGGCTACCCTGGGCCATGCGGTGTGTGCGGCGATCGCCGTCGCCTGCGGCAAGCTGATCGCCGGGCGCATCTCAGAGCGCTGGCTCACCACCATCGGCGGGCTGCTGTTTATCATCTTTGGCCTTGTCGCTGCCCTAGAGATGGGGGCAGCAGCTTGAGCTGGGACGGGTGAACCGTAGTAGACCGTCTCGGTAACCACCGCAGGTGGTACAACGCCGTCTCCTCCTCGGAGGGGCAGAGGTGGGTCTGTGGGCATTTCGGCGCTGGGAAACTTGCCTGCGGTACAGATTGACCCACCCCGCCCTGCGGGCACCCCTCCGAGGAGGGGACGGGGGCTGAATCGCCGACTGGGAGGGGCAGGCCCAACAGCGCCAAAAAAACTGCTGAGTCAAATCAGCGGCGGGTCGCGTCAGTAAATTTCAGGCTCGGGCATGGGGATGGCGAAGTTTGACTGGTCGTTGAGGTAGCGAATGGTGTCTTCTTCGAGACGATGCACCCAGTAAGGCTCTAGGGCATCGGAGTGGCGGAGGGAGGCGAGGTAACCTTCGAGGTAGAGGCGCAGCTCGCTGGTGCGATAGCCTCGGTTCCACTGGTCGACGAAGGCATCGGTAATCCGCTGATAGTACCGAATAGCTTTGGCATCCTGAAGCATGGGAGGTTGACCTATAACTCGGCGGTGGCTAGGGGTAGATCGCTCTCTAGGTTTAAATTCTCCACCAAAGAGTGAAGACTACAGTGGGTTTCTTAACGCACTGTTATACGTATCTTTATACACCGTTTCCCGATGGGCGGGGGGTGTGGATTATGACACTGTCGTGAAGTTGCCTAGTCAGGGTTTTTGGGGCGTAGGGTTAGCTGGCTGGCGGCGAAAGCACGGTCTTGTAGGCCGCCAGGGTTTGGTGGGCGATCGCATTCCAGTCGTAGTGCTCCTCAGCATAGGCCCTAGCCTGCTGTCCCCGCAGCTGCCGTTGGGCTGAATTGTTCAACGCTTCGGCCAGGCTCTGAGCGACTCCCTCCACAGTCAGCTCGCACACCCAGCCGCTGCCGCTGGCCTCAATGTCGGGCCAAATGTAAACCCCCTTTGACACCACCACCGGCACCCCGGCGGCCATGGCCTCAGCCACGGCAATGCCAAAGTTTTCGTAGTAGGAGGGCAGCACAAACAGAGCCGCCGATTGCAGCAGCGCCGTTTTGGCGAGGCCGGTGACAAAGCCGGGGAGGGTGGTGTGATCGGCCAAAACCCCAGCCTGGATACGGGCGGCGATCGCCCGCTCATAGCCTGGGTCTTGGGGGTTGCCCCCCGCCAGCACCAGGTGAAAATCTACCCCTGCCGCCGTCAGCTTCTCTAGGGCAGGCAGGAGTAAATCCAGCCCTTTTTTCGGGTCGAGGCGCGATAGGTAGAGGACGATCGGGCGATCGAGCGGTATCTCTAGCTGGGCCAAAATTTGCTGACGCTCTGCCTCGGG
>JBBSLR010000489.1:0-3098 GCA_038255045.1 Phormidesmidales cyanobacterium | reverse complement strand
CTTGAGTGACGCGTCGTGGTATTTTTTGCGCTACACCGATGCGAAGAACCCTACTCAGGCGTTTGACGCGATCAAGGCCAACGGCTGGATGCCGGTGGATCAGTACGTGGGCGGCATTGAGCACGCGATTTTGCACCTGCTGTACTCGCGGTTTATTACCAAGGTGCTGCGAGATCGCGGCCTGATCGCCTGCGACGAGCCCTTCAAGCGCTTGCTGACCCAGGGCATGGTGCAAAACACCGCCTATAAGAACTCTAAAACCGGCAAGTATGTTGCCCCGGAGGATGTGGCCGACCCGGCGCACCCCGTCGATCCACAAACCGGGGATGCCCTGGAGGTGTTCTACGAAAAAATGTCGAAGTCAAAGTACAACGGCGTTGACCCCAAATCGGTGCTGACCAAGTATGGGGCCGACACCGCCCGCATGTTTATTCTCTTTAAGGCCCCGCCCGAAAAAGACCTGGAGTGGGATGACGCCGATGTGGAAGGGCAATTTCGTTTTCTCAATCGGGTCTGGCGGCTGGTGACGGAATATATTGCCACCATAGGGGCGAACGGTGGTTCGCCCGCCGGGGATGTTGCCACAGCCGATCTCTCCAAGGACGAGAAAACCCTGCGCCGCGCCGTTCACACCGCCATTCAGGCGATCACCGAAGACATCGACGGCGACTATCAGTTCAACACCGCCGTGTCGGAGCTGATGAAGCTCAGCAACGCCCTGACCGATTCTGCCGCAAAGGATTCTGCCGTCTACGCCGCAGGCGTGCGCGCCCTAGTGCTGCTGCTGGCCCCCTTTGCCCCCCACCTGGCCGATGAGCTGTGGCACCAGTTGGGCAACTCAGACTCGGTTCACCGTGCCCCCTGGCCCGTGTTTGACCCCGGTGCCCTGGTGGTAGATGAGATTACCCTGGTGATTCAAATCATGGGCAAGACGCGCGGCACCCTGGAGGTGCCCGCCAACTCTGACAAGGCGGCGCTGGAGAAATTTGCCCGCGAGTCAGACGCGGCTCAGCGCTATCTGGAGGGCAAGGAGATCAAAAAGGTGATTGTGGTGCCGGGCAAGCTGGTGAACTTTGTGGTGACAGGGTAGCGATCGCCCTAAGGGAGACGCCTTCAAATAAGATGCCAGCTAGAGCAGCTAATCCATAGTGGCTGTCCATGGTGGCATGGGTGGCGGTTTGCGTTCAGCAGATCACGATTGTTTTGTGACCATTCAGGGTGTGCCCCCTGCCCGCAGCAGCGGGGAAAAAAGGCGTAAACTTGAGAGTTTTCCTGACGGTAAGGGTCGAGTACAGGCCCTACGCTAAAAGCATAGAACGTACCCAAGTGTGGGGCTAGAGCGGCACTGTTTACAGGCCAAAACATCAAGTTTTGTGTAGCGATCAATACATTTGCTTTGGGCAAGCTGAGGTCAGTGTTCTCCTTGCTGAAAAAGACTCTGCGGTAGCTTTTTTCAGTCTTTACCTAGAGGGGTAGTAACCGATGCAATCTGCACCCTTACCGATTGACGAGGCCTGTCGTCTAGAGGCTCTGTACCAATACCATATTCTCGACACCCCCCCCAGCAGAGGATTTGACCACCTCACCCAGCTGGCTGCCATGGTCTGCCAGGTGCCCATTGCTTTGGTCAGCCTGGTCGATAAACAACGACAGTGGTTTAAGGCCCATATGGGCCTAGATGCCACCGAAACATCTAGAGACCTGGCCTTTTGCGCCCATGCCATTTTGCGGCCTGAGCTGTTTGAGGTGCCCGATACCCTGGCCGATGACCGCTTTTGCGACCATCCCCTAGTCACCGGTGAACCCCACCTGCGGTTCTATGCTGGCATGCCGTTGGTCACCGCCGACGGCTATGCCCTCGGCACCCTCTGTGTTGCTGACCAAGTGCCCCGCACCCTGACCGCAATGCAGCGGCAAACCCTCGAGATGCTGGCGGCTCAGGTGGTCGATCAGCTTGAGCTACACCGTCAGCTAGAGCTGATTCGGCAGGTTGAGGCCGAGCGCCAAACCCTGCAAGCAACCCTGCGGCTGCAGGAGCGGGCGATCGCCGCCAGCAGCAACGGCATTGTGATTACCGACGCCAGCCAGCCCGACAACCCGATTATCTACGTCAACCCGGCCTTTGAGAAGATTACGGGCTACGCCGCCGTCGAGGTAATGGGGCAAAACTGCCGCTTTTTGCAGGGCAATAAGGTCGATCAGCCAGGGCTACACACCCTCCGCCAGGCCATGGGGGCCGGTCAAAATTGCACCGTAGAGGTGATCAATTACCGCAAAAATGGCGAGTTATTTTGGAACCAGCTGAGCATTTCGCCGATCTATGACCCCGGCGGGCAGCTGACCCACTTTGTGGGGATTCAGACCGACATCTGCGATCGCAAACGGGCCGAAGCCCAGCTGCACCAGCACATGCAAGACCTGGAGCAGGCCCGCCGCACTGCCGAAGCCGCCAACCAGGCCAAAAGTGAATTTCTGGCCATGATGAGCCACGAAATTCGCACCCCGATGAATGCCGTGATCGGCATGACCAGCCTGCTGCTCGACACCCCCCTCACCGACCAGCAGCGCGACTTTGTCGAAACCACCCGCAACGCAGGCGACACGCTGCTGACCATCATCAACGACATTCTCGACTTCTCAAAAATAGAGTCGGGCAAGCTCGACCTCGAGACCCAGCCCTTTAACCTGCGCACCTGCCTCGAAGAAGCCTTGGATTTGCTAGCCGCAAAGGCCGCCGCAAAGGGTCTAGAGCTGGCCTATCTGCTGCCCGCCGAGGTGCCCCTGCACCTGCTGGGCGATGTCAGCCGCCTGCGCCAGGTGGTGGTTAACCTGGTCAACAACGCGATTAAATTTACCCCCGCCGGGGAGGTGATTATTACCGTTACGGCCAAGCCCGCGATCGCTGACCCCAGCTCCCAGGTTGAGATTCAGGTGGCGGTCAAAGATACCGGCATTGGCATTCCGACCGATCGGCTGCATCGCCTGTTTCAGCCCTTTAGCCAGGTTGATGCCAGCACCACCCGGCAATACGGCGGCACCGGCCTGGGCCTGGCCATCAGCAAGCGCCTGTGCGAGCTGATGGGGGGCACCCTCTGGGT
>JBBSLR010000488.1:0-3110 GCA_038255045.1 Phormidesmidales cyanobacterium | reverse complement strand
TATCTGACGACGGCGGTCGAGAACTCGTCTTCGAACTCTCCTCAAGTTTCTCTAATTGCTCTACCGCTAGCGCTCGCAGGTTCTTCGCCACGGCCACTAAGCGCTCGGGCCCGAGCGACTGAAGGTAGTCGTCCGTCATCTGTTCGAGGTCGGCTTTGTCCAGCTGGGCCATCAGTCAGGTGCTCATCAATGAGCGCTAGTATGCCCCGTTGCAACCTCTATGGAGCTTAAAAAAAACTGGAATTTATCGGCCTGATGCCAGGGGGGAAATGAACCTTTACGTGCTTGACCAGCGCAAGCGACCTACCCAAACGCCCACCTTACGCTGGATTTTTCAATCTTTTCAGGCCATTCACCGAGTCGTGCTCAACGGCCAAGTTCACATCTCCAATTTGACCCCTGAACGCCTAAAGGTCTTGAGGTTCCTTGGTGCTCCCTGCCAAAAATATTATCTCACGTGCTGATCAACCTGCGGAATGTCCGTCAGGCGATTGCACGGTCTCATCAGGACTGACTGGGTTTCTCCGACAGGCTGCTAGGGCAGAATGGCGTGGTTAGCACATTCCTGGCCTGGGCGCTGGAGCAGAACTGGCGCAGAAGTCTACTTCTGGACTTAGGGTTTGGTGAATATCGAGGTAGCCAGTTCGCTTAGGAATCAGCAATTAGATAACATCTCAGCGTCATTCCCGCGCAGTGCCTGCCCCCGCGAAGGCGTGGGGCGGGAATCCATCATGGGTCTTCTGCTAACGTCGGTATCTTATTTCAACGCCAGCCTCACAGCGGAACTCAGCCAGCGCGTACCCCACTAAATCGGGAACCGCTATAGCTTCAGTCAACCTGAGAGGGCTGGTTGGCGTCTTGGGCAGGCCAGACAGAAGACAGCTCGGGCGATTGAGCTTCTAACCCCTGATCGGGCATGACGTGGAGGGAGGTCTCTTCTAGTTGCGGGCGGTTGTTTGCGCGATCAGTAGCCCGATCGCCAGCCTCGGCCAGGGAATCGGCGGCGGCAGGCTGAGGGCGATCGCTCGACCGGGGCGGCGCTGGCTGATTTGGCTCGGGCCGAGTCAGCCCCCGAGGTTGGGCGGGCGGCTCCTCTGTCCAGGCTTGCCAGGCGGCCCTGGCCCCGGCCAAAAAGCTCTTGGTGCCGGTATTCAGGCGTTTGGCCCCGGTCTGGGCGGTGGCCAGGCTCTGGTTCACCTGCTGCACCACCTGCCCGGCACTCTGTACGCCCTCGGTGACGTCGTCGGTTAGCTCAGTAATTTCTAGCCCGGTGAGGCGAATGGCCTCCAGGGTCGGGGGCAGCTCGCGCCCCAGGGTATCAAAGAATTTTTCGGCGCTGCGGGCGGCTCGCCCCAGCTCTCGAAAGGCGGGTATGGCGACCAGCAGCACCGCCGTCAGACTGATGACGACCAGCAAAAACGACAGGGCTAACCAAAACAGCGGGTCTGCCAAAACCAATGTTCCTACTCCTGGGCAGACCCGTTACTGGCTATGGGCGCAGACTGGCTCAGGTGCTCGTACTCCTGGCGGCTGGCCACTTGACCAGCGGCGATCGCCTCCCGCAGCCGGCCAAGGGTATGCTCCCAATTAACCAGGGCGGTTTCCGATAGGCGATCGGCCTGGAGAGATACCGATGTCGACAGATCCTCCACCAGCTCGGGCAGAGCATCGGCCGACTTGCGCAGAATACGGCGGGTTTCGTGCCCGGTGCGGGGGGCCACCAGCAGCCCTGCCACAGCGCCCATCGCAGCCCCCAGCACTAGGCCACCGATGAACCCTCCCGATTGCTTGTCGCTCATGGTTTTGTCTTCCTATGGGTATCCGCAACCGTCCCAAAAGCCTTTTTTCCCGAGACTAAGGCCATCCTATCGCTTTTTAGCCGATCGCTTGTTCAGCCCAGCCCAGCCTGGCCGCCGCCGCAACTGGGTCACCCCCAGCCAGCGCCCCGCCATGGGCAAATAACCAACCATCCCCATCAACTGTTCTAGCCGCAGCAGTTGCAGCTGGAGCAGACCGTAGCGCTTCCGTAGCCCGGCAGTGCCGGTCTGACCGCGCAAAATCGCGGGCGGAATCAGCTCGGGGTTGAGAATTCTGTGGGCCTGAGAATCCCAGTTGGTCAGGGCATCGGCGGCGGCCCCCAGGCTTTTGCTCAGCCGCCAGAGCCGCCAAGCCACGTAGAAGCAAAACAGCGCAACGACCAGATTTAGGGTAACGGCAACCGCGATCACAACTTTCGCCTATCCTTTTACTTGGCTAAATCATAACTGTATTTTGCCCTAGCGATAGTTGGGCCTAGTACTTGACCAACCTAATTTTGCCAGGCTCTAACGGCTAAAGGTGCAAGGTTTAAGGTGTACGGTTCAAGAGCTGCCGTGAACCATACACCTTGAACCCCATTAACTTGAACCCCATTAACCTGTCACCTTTGGCTTGGCAGACTACTAGCGGTGTTCTGGCAGTGCAAAAGGCTCAAGCAACCGCCGCACCAACTCCAAGTCAGGATCGCAGGTTCTGTCGTTTTCCCCCCGGCAGAACTCCACTTCTGAACCTGGATCAGGTTTATTTCTTACTGCAATTAGGATCTTCCCCCGTTGGATACCATTGCTAAAACCCTGGATGTTGACCCCAGTCGCGGCGTTGACGAACCCTCGGGTCGTCCCCACCTGCCCTACAAAACCCTGACCGCTGCCCTCGGGGCAGCCCAGGGCAACACGCTCATTAAGCTGGCCCTCGGCACCTACAGCACCGCCACAGGCGAGCGCTTCCCGATCACCCTGCCCGACGGGGTAATGATCGCCGGGCAAGAAACTACCCAGGGCCAGGGCGTTGTGGTCACAGGGGGCGGGGCCGGGCCGGGGGGCAGTTCCGTGGGGCTAGTGATTGAGGGCCAGAGCCAGCTGCGGGGGGTAACGGTGCAAAACCCCCAGGGCATTGGCATTTTAATTAACGCGGGCACGGGTCTGGTGCGGGCCTGCCGCCTCAGCCAGTGCGCGGTGGGGCTACAGGTGGGCGGGGTCGCCAGCCCGCTGGTGGTCAAAACTCAGGTAGAAGACAATCGCGATCGCGGCCTGAGCTTTATTGACCAGGCCCGAGGCGAAGTTCAAGACTGC
>JBBSLR010000487.1:0-3110 GCA_038255045.1 Phormidesmidales cyanobacterium | reverse complement strand
GTAAAGTAGAGACATAGCCAGGACACCGATGATGTCACCTTCTCTAATGGAGCAGGCAAAAGATGGGGATGCGGGGGCGATCGCCGCTTTGCTCAACAGTTCCCTCAGGCCCCAGGGCATTACCGTGCGGGCCGAGCGCGATAGCTACTCTGTGTACCTGTGGTTTACCGGCAGCCCCGTTCCGCCCCAGGCCGCGGCGGTGGCCTACGCTCGCCGGGTGGTTGAGCGATTGCAGGCTCCCACCATTGGCATTCTGCAACTCTACGGCGAGCAGACGGGCTTTGCTCAGCCCGCCTGGAGCGAAGAAATCTCTCTGCTGTCGCTGGCGTCAGATGCCGCCGTTGAGGATGAACCCTATGCCCCTGAAGCCCTAACGCCAAATGGTGACGCAGACCCTGCCGCGCCGGCGTTTGAACCGACTGTCTTGGTGCATAGCTCGACTCCGGTAGTAGTAGTTCGCGCCTACGAGGAGCTGGGCTTGCCCTTAGGAGACTCGCTGGCCCAGGTGGAGTCGGTGTACTTTAAACGGCGGGCCGAGCTGCTGAAAAAGGGCGATCGCGCGGCCCTAGAACCCCTCAAATGGGCCTTTGGTACCCTCAAAACCCACCTAGAGCAACGCGCTACCACCGAAACCACTACCACCAGCGCTGCCTACAGCAGTTCCCACAGCACTTCTTTGGGGCCAGACTTGCCTACCCCAGGGGTTAACTCAACGCTGCGATCGCCGCCCCGGCAGACCCAACCTCGACCCGGCCCACCCCCCTCGGTAGACGACACCGATGTGCTGTCGTTTCAAAACCGCTACAGCAACGGCCTGGTGTTTCCGGCGCTGCTGCTGCTGGGGATGCTGATGAACGCCCTGCCGATTGTAAATGCGCTGCTCTACGGCATCAAGATTTGGCTGCATGAGTTTGGCCACGCCACCGTTGCCTGGCTGTCGGGGCGGCAGGCGCTGCCCCTGCCCATCGGCTGGACCAGCTACAACCCCCAGCGATCGCCCTTGGTCTACCTCGGCCTTCTCACGCTGTTGGGGCTGCTGTTTTGGGCCGGGCGGCGCGAGGGCCAGCGCTGGCCCATGGGGCTAGCGGCAGGGCTGGCGGTGGTGCAGTTTTACATGACCTGGCTGCTGCCCGCCAAGAGTTTTGCCATGCTGATGGCCTTTGGGGGCATTGGCGGCGAAATCTACCTGGCGGCTCTGCTGATGGTGAGCTTTTACTTCCCGTTGCCCAACTATTTCCGCTGGGATTTTTACCGTTTTCCGGTGGTGCTGGGGGCGGCGTTTTGCTTTTGGGGCCAGCTGTGGCTGTGGCAGCAAATTCCGCGCGGCAAAGCCTCGATCCCCTTTGGCAGCCTGTGGGGCGAGACCGAGCACGGCGATATGAACCAGCTGGCCAACCTCCACGGCTGGACGCCAGGGGACATTATTGGGACGTATAGTGCGATCGCCCACCTCTGTTTGTTGGCGATTATTGCCGTCTATGGCTACACCCTCTTTCGCCAGCATCGCGATTTTTTTATCGCCCTTGGGCGACAGTGGCTGCCCTAGGTCATGCCTCTAGAACTCGCTCAAACTCTCGCAGGGCAAGACTCGAACCTACCTGCCAAGCCCGCTTAACGTAAACCGGAAGCAGTTCTGCTACCGGAATTTCTGGAAAAATTTGGCTCTCGTTCTGGGCTGCGTAACGTCCTGCGACAAAACGATAAATCACCAATCGACCCGCCTTGTAAATCCACACCTCAGGCACTGCGAAGGGCAAATAGTCTTCGATCCGAGTGATAGAGGTGAGGTCGGTTTCGATGGCCAAATCGGGCGGTGGATCGATGTCTAGATCTAATCGGGGCTTACCCAGCACCGCCTGCCGATTTTGAATGTAGAAAGAGGCGTCGGGTTCAACCCCTGGCACACCGCGTTTGCGCAGGGTCATTACTCCGTAT
Organism: Phormidesmidales cyanobacterium; assembly: GCA_038255045.1. Classification (GTDB taxonomy): domain Bacteria; phylum Cyanobacteriota; class Cyanobacteriia; order Phormidesmidales; family Phormidesmidaceae; genus Nodosilinea. The sequence goes on along the minus strand of JBBSLR010000487.1, from coordinate 1,175 downwards.
CCTTGCCAGTCTTGCCCCGTCTTGCGCAGCAGCACTTTGACCAAATCAGACAGGCTATCGGCCTGGTTGCCGTGTTCAGGGAGTGGGGCCATAAGCAAGATGTGGTTATCCCGAAACCGCAGACGCAGGGCAGCGCGATCGCCCAATCGCTTCAGCAGCGCCTCGTACTCGGCAAAGGTCGCCGGAAACTCTACCCGCGTACCAGCAGGCAAATCAAGGGTGTCAGGGGTGATGGTGGGCAGCATCAGTCGAGATCAGTTTGGGGTTTCATCGGTTTGGGATTTTTAGACATGTCATAAGTTTGTTGTTGGTGCAATCATTCCAACTTAGGCAACCTGAAGTGTTCTGGGTTCAGGTATAGCTTCACCATCTGCCTGCCATGCTTCCAAATACATTTCAATTACGTCTTCGCCGTTATGAATGGCCTCTTCACGAGTGCTGCCGTGGGTGCAGGGCATGAGGACACGATCAGAAAATTCTGGAATCGTCACTAAGAAAAGCTGATCTTCATCAGACCATTGGACAACCATGCTGTATCGATTCATGAATCTTCCTCATTCCTTAACTTTCTTAGCTCAATCAGCAGTTTTGTTAATTGTTTTTCCAGATAGATCGGCACATCGTCTCCATCTTTGCCTGGTATTGTCAGCGTTTTCCCAATCAAGGGATGTTGCCAGCGTTCGTGGCTACCCTTTCCGCGTTTGGGTAGGTAAACAAACCCATCCCGAGCAATTTGAGCTTTCAATTCTCGAATCTTTCTGGGCATAGCTACTATTTTGGCATTTTGCCCTGATGTTTTACTGTCCTCAAATTACAGGAAGAACTAGCGATGCCACTCGGTGACGCCGCCGGGCTTGTCGATGAGGGTGATGCCTTCGGCCTGAAGTCGGTCGCGGAGGCGATCGCCCTCCGCGAAGTTCTTCGCAGCCCGTGCTGCCCGCCGCTGGGCCAGCAGATCCTCAATCTCCGCATCTGACAGGCTGCCCTCGGTAGAAGTTCCCGCCTCAGGAGCCGCCTCTAATCCAAGAACTCGGGCCAGACACACCAGGGTTTGCCACTGCTGGCGCAGGGTGTCGCTGTCGGCGTCGGCCTCCCCTGTGTGGGTGATGACATTGCCCGTCCGGCGCAGGTCTTTGGCCAGGTCAAACAGTACTGCCAGCCCGCCAGCGGTGTTG
>JBBSLR010000486.1:0-3120 GCA_038255045.1 Phormidesmidales cyanobacterium | reverse complement strand
AGCGCTTCACAGGTGCCAAAGTCTTCGTAGTAGCCGTAGTCTTCGCCCGTCACCAGGCTGTGCAGGGCGGGGTGAAAATCGTCGCTCCACTGGGCGGTGAGGCCGTAGCCCCCCTGGTCGGCGGGGCGCAGAATGCGGCTGTCGTTGAGGTCGCTCTCGGCAGCGAGATACAGGGGTTTGCCCAACTGCTGCCCCAGCGCCGAGACCGCCTCGGCCAGCTCGGCCAGCAGGTGTTTGGCCCCAAAGTCGTAGATGGCGTGGATGGCATCGAGGCGCAGCCCATCGATGTGAAACTCGCGCAGCCAGTAGAGAGCATTGTCAATGCAGTACTGCCGCACGTCGTCGCACCAGGCATCGTCAAAGTTGATCGCCCCGCCCCAGGGAGTGCTGTATTTCTCGGTGGTGTAGGGGCCAAAGCAGCCGCTATAGTTGCCCTCGGGGCCAAAGTGGTTGTAGACCACGTCTAAAATTACCGCCAAACCCTGCTGATGGCAGGCGTCTACCAGGCGCCTAAGGCCATCAGGCCCACCGTAGGAGTTTTGGGTGGCGTAGGGGTAGACGCCGTCGTAGCCCCAGTTGCGATCGCCCGGAAACTGGGCCACGGGCAGAATCTCCACGGCGGTAATGCCCAGGGCAACTAGATCGGGGAGACGGGCGATCGCCGCTTCAAACGTGCCCGCCGCCGTAAACGTGCCGATGTGCAGCTCGTAGATCACATAGTCAGCCCAGGGAATATTGAGCCAGGCTTGGTCGCCCCACTCGTAGCGGCTGAGATCAACCACCGCCGACGGCCCGTGCACCCCCTTGGGCTGGTAAAACGAAGCCGGGTCAGGGCGCAGCGCCGACTCATCGCCATTGATGCAGTACCAATAGTGCGCCCCAGCGGTAACATCGCCTAGGGTTGCCGTCCAGTAACCGCGCTGATCTCGCTCCATGGGCACCGCCACCGCCTGAGGCGACACCAGCCGCAGCTCAACGGAGTCTAGCTCAGGCCCCCAAACCGTAAACTGGCATTGCCCATCGCTCTGTAGAAAGGCTCCAACTTTGGTGTTTGCTGTCATGGGGGGTCTCAAATTAACACAGTCAGCGCCGCTGCCAGGCAAAAGCGCCCAAGGCAACCTTACCAGGGCTACTTGAGCCAGCAATCTGCTCTTTGGTAGAGCTTCTAGGGGCCAGCTCCACCCCATAAGGCTAAGAGCTACCCCTGTTAAGGTGGCCCAGACCGCAGGTCGGGATCGCCAGATTGGCCTGGACCCTAGGACTGAAAGTCCCAGGCTCCAAGCAGAAATCCTCTGAAGAGGATTGGGGGCCGACTCCCCCAGTCTGCTTTAGCAGACTGGAGCGATCAGCCAGGGAGTTCACTCCCTGGTGGTCGTAGCCGAAGACTCATCCACTCACCTACCCACCTACCCCCCACTCCCCCCCCTGTCGCTCAACAAAGGCCCGATTGCGCTGAAGATTCAGCTCTAGCTCCACCAGCTCGCTGAGCTGGGCGGTAAGGGTTTCGATCCGCTTGCTGGCGGCGACCTTGCGGTGCAGGGCGGCTCGGGCCAGGTCTTCACGGCTCATGGCCAGGGCTTTTTGGGCGACGCGGTGCCACTGGTCAGCCGCTTTGTAGGCCGCCTGCTGGTCGGCCAGGGTGGTGTTGTAGGCGGTGGCAATGTCGCCCAGGGCTTTTTGAAAGTTGGCGCGGGCTTGCTCGGGGGTAGTGGTGCGGCGATCGCCCTCGGCCAGTCGCCGCAGCTCGGGCCGGTTGAGCTGATCGGTGCGCAGGCCAAAGCTGCCCAGCTGGCGGCTGTCATTGCGGCCAGTGGTACACCAGGTGGCGAAGTGCTCACAGTTGTTTTGCAGCAGATCGTACTGGCGCTCGCCCAGGCGGCTGGTGGCCCGCTCGATGACAACGTCAGGGCTGTAGATCAGCGACTGCCGCACGGGGTAAACCGCATTGCTCCAAGCAAACGCCTCGTAGCTGGTGCGCGTAATTTCGGCCTCTGCGCTGGCCTTGCTGTAGTGGATGACGGTGCGATCGCCGCAGTCGATACCGTGGTGCTGGTAAAGCCCCGGCACCCCCGCCAGGTCGCGCAGCACGTAGATTTGATCCCCCTTGGCCATAGCTATTGCCGTCCTCCAAAGTGTTTCTAGATTGAGTAAATTCTGTAGCGGTTGAAGGTAGCGCCCGCATCTTTTGCGAGTACAGCTTTACTCTAATACCCACCTTTTTAAGGGGGGCAGGGGGGATCTCCACCCAGCGCTGGGCAGAATCACGGGTCTAAAAGTTGAGGTCTCCAGTAGTCAGATCCAGGCTAATCTGCCCCCCAGCGGCGGGGATAGACAGGTGAGAACCAGCGCGGTTGATCTCGGGGTTGCCCGCCAGCCAAAACCCCTGGGTCGCCTGGTCAACCACCGCAGCCCGCGACTGCCCGATCGCCGCCACAATATCGTCAAAGCTGTGCTGCGCCATCACCTCCCCGGCCCGATCTAGCATCACAATGGCGCGGGGGCTGGCCACATTGATCCAGTCGTCGAGCAGTACGACGGTGCCGCGATCGCTCACCAAGGCCAAGCGGGGGCCATAGCTGTGGGGCAGCAACTGCGACCAAACTAGCTGACAGACAGCATCGGTCGCTTCGTACAGGCTGGCGATGGTGTAGCGCCTGCCATCGGCCTCAGCCAATGTCAAAACCAGGTGGTAGTCGCCCGATGGCGAGGCCCCATGGCGCAGCGCCGGGGGAATGGGGAGGGTATCTTGACCGAGCATAGGGAGCGGTTGCGAGAGCACGAAAGGCGGCGTTAGGCTAGCGAGATCGGAGGACATGGGTGAGATGGCCACCGATGCCGCCAATACCCAGCCCAGCCGCGCCACCATCACTGCCCTCGACGCTGACAACCCAGATACCCCGCCAGCAGCCCCGCCGTAATCAAGCTCATGGCGGGGCCGTTGGGAATCGGCTGCGGCTCTGAGGTTAGCTTGGCGGCAAATGCGGCCTCGGGCTGGAGGGCGAGAGCCGCCACTGACGTAGGGTCAGCTAGAGCCACTACCGTATCGGCCGAATCGTCCGACAGCTGAGGCAGGGTTGTCGGCAACCCCACCGGCCCACCGCCGCCGATCAGCCCTGGGGT
>JBBSLR010000485.1:0-3128 GCA_038255045.1 Phormidesmidales cyanobacterium | reverse complement strand
GCGCAAACCCACTATGATTGCATCGAACCCTTTGAGTAGCCCGATCTTGAGCTTGAGCCACACCGACCAGGTTCGCAGCATGTTGCCCGTTGTCGTAGAGCAGTCGGGCCGGGGAGAGCGCGCCTTTGACATTTACTCTCGCCTGCTGCGGGAGCGGATTGTGTTTTTGGGCACGCCGGTCATGGACGAGGTGGCCGACTCGATTGTGGCCCAGCTGCTCTACCTCGACGCCGAAGACCCAGAAAAAGACGTGCAGCTCTATATCAACTCTCCGGGCGGTTCGGTAACGGCGGGCATGGCGATTTACGACACCATGCAGCAGATTCGCCCCGATGTGGTGACCATTTGCTTTGGTCTAGCTGCCAGCATGGGTGCATTTTTGCTCTGTGCCGGGGCCAAGGGCAAGCGCCTGTCGCTGCCCAGCTCACGGATTATGATTCATCAGCCTTTGGGGGGTGCCCAGGGGCAGGCCACGGATATTGAGATTCAGGCGCGGGAGATTCTTTACCATAAGAGCCGGCTGAATGAGATTATCGCTCACCACACTGGGCAGCCCATAGATCGCATCGAGGCGGACACTGAGCGCGACTTTTACATGTCTGCCGCCGAGGCGAAAAACTACGGCATCATTGATGACGTTATAGAGAGGCAGTCGATCTCGGCAGCCGTTTCTATGACTGCACTTAACTAGGGGCATTCCATGTCTAAGTACGACTCCCATCTAAAGTGCTCGTTTTGCGGCAAATCTCAGGAGCAGGTGCGCAAGCTAATTGCGGGGCCGGGGGTCTACATCTGTGACGAGTGCGTTGACCTGTGCAACGAAATTTTGGACGAAGAGCTGTTTGACTCGGGCACGGCGATCGCCCAGCCCGTGCCCCGTCGAGACGGCCCGGCAGATCGGCCTAAGACTGCTCCCGCCATTGCCCTCGGCCAGATACCTAAGCCGAGGGAAATTAAGAATTACCTAGACGATCACGTCATCGGCCAAAACGAGGCCAAAAAAGTGCTTTCGGTAGCGGTTTACAACCACTACAAGCGCCTCAGCTATTTACAGGGTGCCGAGGGTGAAGCGCCTGAAGATGTGGTTGAGCTGCAAAAATCGAATATTTTGCTGATTGGCCCCACGGGCTGCGGTAAGACGCTGCTGGCCCAAACCCTGGCCCGCATTCTAGAAGTGCCCTTTGCCGTGGCCGACGCCACCACCCTCACCGAGGCGGGCTACGTGGGCGAAGACGTTGAGAACATTCTGCTGCGGCTGCTCCAGGTAGCTGACCTAGATGTGGAAGAGGCCCAGCGCGGCATCATCTACATCGACGAGATCGACAAGATTGCCCGCAAGAGCGAAAACCCTTCGATTACCCGCGATGTATCGGGGGAAGGGGTGCAGCAGGCGCTGCTGAAAATGCTGGAGGGCACCGTGGCCAATGTGCCACCCCAGGGGGGCCGCAAACACCCCTATCAAGACTGCATTCAGATCGACACCAGCAATATTCTATTTATCTGCGGCGGTGCCTTCGTTGGTCTCGAGAAGATCGTTGAGCAGCGCATCGGCAAGAAATCTATCGGCTTTGTGCAGCCCGGCGAGGGCCAGTTTTCGCGCGAGAAGCGCACCGCCGACGTGCTGCGTAACCTAGAACCCGACGATCTGGTGAAGTTTGGCCTGATTCCAGAATTTATTGGCCGGATTCCGGCGACCTCTATCCTAGAGCCGCTGGATGAAGAGTCGCTGATGGCGATCTTGACCGAGCCGAAGAACGCGCTGGTGAAGCAGTTCCAAAAGCTGATGGTGATGGACAACGTGCAGCTAGAGTTTAAGACTGATGCACTGCGGGCGATCGCCAGAGAGGCCTACCGCCGCAAGACCGGTGCCCGTGCCCTACGCGGCATCATTGAAGAGCTGATGCTCGACATCATGTACGAGCTGCCCTCGCGCAAAGACCTGAAACGCTGCATGATCACCCGCGAAATGGTAGAGCAGCGCTCAACCGCCGACCTGCTGGTACACCCCTCGTCGATGCCTAAACCTGAGTCTGCCTAGCCATGGCCTACGTTCGGGTTAGCGACATTGATCACTACTACGAGTGGGTGGGGGCACCCACGCCGCGCGATCCGAGTTCCACTAGACCGGTGATGGTGTTTATCCACGGCTGGGCGGGGTCGGCCCGCTACTGGCAGAGTACGGCGGCGGCATTGTGCGATCGCTACGACTGCCTGCTCTACGACATGCGCGGATTTGGCCGATCTATAATTCCTGCTGACCAACAGGACGTGGCGGCAGCGCGGGGCTACGAACTAGAGACCTACGCCGATGATCTGGCGGCGCTGCTGGATGCGCTGGGGCTGAAAAAGGTCTCGATCAACGCCCACTCCATGGGGGCATCGGTGGCGGTGTACTTTTTGAATCAGTATCCGCAGCTGGTGGAGCAGGCTATTCTCACCTGCAACGGCATTTTTGAGTACGACAAAGCCGCCTTCGAGGCGTTTTATAAATTTGGTGGCTATGTGGTGGCCTTTCGGCCCAAGTGGTTGGGCAAACTGCCCCTGGCCCCGCGTTTCTTTATGGCTCGGTTCCTCAGCCGCCCGATTCCTGCCGCAGAGAAGATCGCGTTTCTGGAAGATTTTTTAAATGCTGACTACGCTACGGCCCTAGGCACGATCTTTACCTCGGTGAGTAAAGCGGCGACGGAGGTGATGCCGGTGGAGTTTGCCAAGATCAGCGTGCCGACGCTGCTGGTGTCAGGGGAGTTTGACAAGATTACTCCAGCAGAGCTAGGGCGCACGGCGGCGGATTTGAACCCAAAAATTGAGTATGCCCTGGTGAAGAACACCGGGCATTTCCCCATGCTGGAAGACCCAGAGACTTACCTGGGCTACGTCAACGCCTTTCTGGTGAAGACTACCGACGAGTAATGCGTTTTTATCGCTCTAATCTTCAAGAGAACGCATAGGTATAAGAATCGCGATCGCATCCATGGCCTTAGCTTACTCAGCCCCCCAACTTTACAATCGCCTGGGCATTCTACCCGCCCAGCTGGTGGAATTTTGCCAGCGCTGGGGCATCGCCGAACTTGCTGTTTTTGGTTCAGTGCTACGCGATGACTTTCGAGATGATAGCGATGTAGATATGC
>JBBSLR010000484.1:0-3133 GCA_038255045.1 Phormidesmidales cyanobacterium | reverse complement strand
TGCTGCGCCAGACAAAAACCAGTGCTTTAGCCTCTGCGCCCGCAGTACAGCGGTGCTGGCCAACCCCTTTCCCTGCAAGATTCGCATGCTGGGGTCGGCGGCCTACAACCTGCTGCTGGTGGGGGCGGGCGGGGCGATCGGAGCGGTGGAGGCGACCCCTAAAATCTGGGATATTGCGGCGGTGTGGGCGATCGCCCACACCGCCGGAGCCACCTGGGTGCCCCTGGATGACATCGAGCCGTTTTCGCTGGCGGTGGGCAAGGACTATGGCGTTCGCCCTTACCCCACCCTGGCGACCGCCCAACTCCCCTGGGTAGAGGTGTTTCGCCCCTTGGTACAGGGAATTGTTAGGCCTCAGTAGGCACTGCCAGTGGATTCACAAACTGCTTGCCGCAGTCTTTGCAGAGATAGCACTGCTTGCCTCGCCTCCGCCCGTTTTTAGCGAGATCCTGAGATTCGCAGTGGGGGCATATCATTACATTCATTACATGGCCATGGATTTGATCGCCCACATGGGGGGTCAGGTACGCGGTCATCAGCTTGGGAATTTGCTGGATAATGCGATCGCGCTTCTCCAACTCCGGCTGTCGCAGGGCCGCCAAAATGAGGGCGTTGCAGCTGTGGACGCAGACCTCCGCCAAGAGATTCCGCTGGTCGGCTGGCAGGTTTGGGTTGCGCTGGTGCAGAATGTGCGAGAGAAATGCGATCGCCCCCTGGGTCATGCTGTCGTCAATGGTTTGGAAGCGATCGCGCGCCGTGTAGAACTGCACAAACATCACCCGCGACACCGGTTGCTCAAACAGCGCCACCACACCAGCCGTCAGCTGATCTAGCATCTCCTTCAGCGGCAGTCGCCAAAGTTCCTGGGTCTTGGCGTGGCCCCACATAGCTTCTACCCGTTCTATATGGCGCAGTTCCATGGCGTTAAAAATCGCTGCCTTGTCGGGGAAAAACTGGTATAGCGACCCAATCGCCGTGCCCGCCCGCGCCGCAATTTGGTGAGTAGTCGCCGCCTCGTAGCCCACTTCGTCAAACACCAGGGCGGCGGCTTCTAAAATTTTCTCGACCCGCTGCTGGCCCCGCCGCTGCTTAGGCTCGCGACGCAGGCTGCTTGACAAAAGCGAGTCATCTGTCATATTTTCAAAACACGACGAATTTCTCACAATTTTATATCCCCTGGAGGCTTTTATGCAGTCCATGCTTCCCGGTGCGCCCTGGCTTGTGGCGCACAAGTCTATGCTGACCACTAACCAGCCCCGCAAAATCTCCCTTTACGGTAATGACTACGTCCTGTGGAAAGATGGCGCAGGCGAAGTTCATGCTCTGCCCAACGCCTGCCCACACCTGGGGGCGATGCTGTCAGAAGGCTGGTGCGAAGCGGCAGGTGACGGCAGCAGTCGAGTGGTTTGCCCGTTCCATGCCCTAGCGTTTGATGCTCGGGGTTGCACGGTGCTGCCGGGTTCCCATCGGCAAACTCTGCCTCAGATGGAGCCTCTAGAGCTAATTGTCCAGGGCAATTTTGTTTGGGCCTACGGTGGCTATGAGCCCAAGATACCGATTCCGGGGGTGCTGAATGCGATCGCAGCAGAGTACAGCTTCATCGGCCACACCGCCGATTGCACGGTGGCTACTGACTTACTCACCATGCTGCTCAACATGCATGACTACAACCACCAAAACGGCACCCACCGCGATCTGTTTCGCATCACCGAGGTGCAGTTCCACCAGTTCGTTGACCAGGGGCACAAATCCCACGCCTACTACGATATGTCCACCGCTCCCTATGCCCTAGCGGAAAAACTGCGTCGGCCAGATTTATTTTTGCTGCCCAGCACCATCGAGGCCCATCTCGAAAATCACTTTCCGGCTCTTATTATTTTTCATGGAGAAACATCCCTGGGCAAAGTGGCGCAGTGCCACCTGTTTGTGCCCGAGGCTCAGAACCGCATCCGCACCTACATTTTGCTATTTGGCCTGGCCAAGCATCCCGCTTTCAATCTGCTGGGGCGCAGCTATCTCAACTTTGGCAAAGTAGTGGTCGATCAAGATGCCGCTATTTTGGGCAAGATCTACCCCGGCAGGCCGCAGAAAGTCAAGCTCAACAATGAGGTGGGCATGGACTGGGTAAGGCGTAACTTCACCAACTTTCCAGCGGTGGTTGAACCTAATTTTTCTAAATAGACCTCATCCAAGTCCAAAAGTGGAGTTTTACCTGTGATAAAACTCCAGATCCCAAGCTGAATCTAGAATAAATCTGCATCTAAAGAACCCTACTGCTCTGGCACCAGTTCGGTATTCACCTCATTGAGGGGGCGGCGGCGCAGCTCCTCGGACTCGGTGCGGGGCAGCAGGTTAAAGGCCTCGCGCATGGCATCGTCGATCGCCTCGTAGGCCACCATGCCCACTTCGTTAAACAGCAGCTCACCCTCGGCGTTAAACACCAGGGTTTGGGGCACCGCAGCTTTAAAGTAGTAGCCCGGCTCATTGGGTTCGTAGCTGGTCTTGACCGGAATCGAGTCGGCCATGATCGGAATAAAATTGGCCACCCGGCCGTAGGGCGCTTGCAGCTGGGAGATCACCGAGGCAAATTTCTTACAGTCGCTGCTGTCGTCGACGTAGAACACCATCAGAGCAACTTTGCCGTACTTAAGCGACTGCTCCAGACTGACCTTGGGGGGCACCAGCGACCCGTTGCCCGCGTAGAGCGCAAAGATATTGCCGTCGTATTTGTCGTCGGTGAGGCCCGCCAGGGCAGCGGGCTGCCCGCCCAGACCCAGCCACAGCACCAGGGCGGCGCAGGCCAGCCCCAGCAACTGCCCTAGGCGATGAGTCGCTCTCGATAGGGCCGGGAGGGTAGAGCGGGGGGACAGCATTGCGGTGGATATCCTTGGATTTGGCGTCTGTTGATGTGATGATTAGCCGACTGGGTTACGTCTCCCAGGGCTACAGACTCTATTAGGCCACAGAATGGCGAGGCTTACTGCTCGGCATCGCGAAATTCTTGCACGATCGCCCGCATGGCCTCGTTGTTGGCGACGCGCAAATCGTCGGGGGTCCACACCACCACCTGGTAGAAGTTGTCGCCCATCTCCACGGTGGTGTGCAGGTAGGCCACCGGGCGCTGGGATACGTC
>JBBSLR010000483.1:0-3135 GCA_038255045.1 Phormidesmidales cyanobacterium | reverse complement strand
GGCGATCGCACCACCGCCCGATTCAGCTGCAAGCGCTGTATGTGGCCGAGAGCGCCCGCCACCGCAGCCAGCCCAGTCAGGCCCCAGGCTGGCTGCGGCGATGGCTAGGGTAGGTGCAATGGTGCATCGCGCGGGGCGGGGTAATGCCCAGATCTCGCGGTGGGTTAGTATCTCGCGGTAGGTTAATAGAGAGCCGATCACGGCCCCCTGACCTACTCGTAACCAACAATGACGCAATTTACCCTCTACGGCCCGACCCTCAGCACCTACGTGCGCACCGTGCGCATGGTTTTAGCCGAGACCAACACTCCCTATGACCTCAAAGAGATCGATATCTTTAGCGATCGCAGCCCCGACTACCTGGCCAAAAACCCCTTTGGCAAAGTGCCCACCCTAGAGGTAGACGGCGTGGCCCTCTACGAAACCTGCGCCATTGTGGAATATCTCGACACAGTGGTGGGCGATCGCCGCTTCACCCCCGCCGACGCCCTGGGGCAGGCCCGCATGCGCCAGATCATGGCGATCGTCGACAGCTATCTCTACGGCCCAGCCGTTGGCACCATCACCATTCAGCGGCTGATTGTGCCCAGTAAGGGAGGGCAGCCCGACGCAGCGGCCTGCGCCGCCGACGCACCCAAGGTCAAGACTGCCCTAGAGGCGATTGAGGCGATCGCCCCCGGCCCCACCTACCTGGTGGGCGACGCTATTACCCTGGCCGACTTTTACCTTCTGCCGGTGATGCTCTACCTATCTAAAACGCCAGAAATAGCCGCCGCCACCGCCGAGACCCCCAAGCTCAACGCCTGGTGGGCCACCCTCAGCCAGCGCCCCAGTTTCAAAGAGGTGATTGCGTAACCCATCTTGGCATTGGAGAATCCCATGAAAATAACCATCCATTTACCACAGCTCTCCGCCCTCACCCCTGCCCATCTCCCCTTGGGAGAGAGGTTCTGAATTTGGCTCCCCTTCTCCCTTTGGGAGAAGGGGTTGGGGGATGAGGGCCTAGCGTGGATGCTTAATTAGTTGGCCTACTCTTAACTCGATGCGCTGGTGTAAAACCGGAGGGCAAACCGCCAGAACCGATTTGCCGCCACCAGCAACGTCACCGCCAGCAGGGCCGAGGCCAACAGCCAGCCACGCCCGCCCTGGCCCAGCATGGTCTGGGCGGGCACCGTGGTCAAAAACGCCACCGGCACCACAAAGGTAAAAAACACCCGATAGGCCACCGGATAGGCCGCAATGGGGAACCGCCCCGCCTCCAGCAGCCCCCGCAGCACCTCGGTGACGTTGTAGATTTTGACAAACCAAATGCTGGTGGCCCCCAGCATAAACCACAGGCTGTAGAGGCTGATCGCCCCTAAGACCAGCGGCACCAGCGCCAGCGTGTAGTCGGCCCAGCCCAGGCCCAGGCGACTGCCGCCGTAGCCGATCATCACCAGGCCAAACACTACATCGGGCAGGCCCCAGGGCGAGATCACCCGGGTTGAGAGCCAAAACTGCGAGCTGATTGGCTTGAGCAGCACAAAGTCGAGGGTGCCCTGCTGCACCTGATTGACGATTTTGTTGAGGTTGGGAATCAGCACCGTGGCCGAAAACCCTTGCAGCACGGTGAACAGGCCCAGCACCAGCAGTGCCGCCTCCCAGCTCCAGCCCTCAAACTCGTAGCCGGTACGGTAGAAGAGAAACAGGCCAAACAGACTGCCCGCCAGCCCGCCGAAGCTGATCAGGGCGGTGACGATAAAGTTGAGGCGATACTCTAGCTCGGCGGCGATCGCCGTGCCCCAAAACAGCCCTAACACCTTAAGATAGCGCTCCATTAGGCCCCCATGCCCGAGTATTGCTTTAGCCCCTGCCGCCACAGCCAGCGGTTGAGCCCCCAAAACAGCGCCGACCAGAAAATCATGGCCGCAAACCCCTGGGCCACATTTTCTGGCCGGTTGATCAGCAAACTGGCCGGGAAATAGATTAGGTAGGGAAAGGGCGTCCACAGCACCACCGCCCGCACCGCGTCGGGGAACAGGGCCAGCGGCGCAATCATGCCCGACAGAAATGTGTAGAGCAAAAACCAAAACTGCTCTAGGGCGCTGGCCCGCTCCGTCCAAAAGGCGGCCAGGGCAAAGGTGTACTGCATCAGAAACCGCAGGCAAAAGGCCAGGGCGATCGCCAGCAGCCCCAGCAGCAGGTTGTCGAGGCGCGGCAGCCAGGCGGCGTAGGGATAGAGCAGCAAAAACAGCCCCACCAGCAAAAAGGCAAAGGGCAGGCGGGCGAAACGTTCAGCCACGTGGCTAAAAAAGTGCCGCCAGGCCGGGTCGATGGGCTGCAACAGGTAGGGCGACAGCTTGCCCTCGACCACCTCGCGCTCAAACTCCCAGATCACCCAGACCACGGTGAACTGGCGCACCAAAAACACTGCTAAAAAATACTGCACCAGCTCCGTGGGGCTGAGGTTGAACTGATCGCCCTGGGCTGCCTCAACCCACAGCCCCATGAGAATCAAGGGGAAGGTGCCCGACAGCACCCAAAACACCAGCTCAGCCCGGTATTCGACCATGTAGGCGTAGTACACCGACAGAATGACGCGGGAGATTTTCAGCGCTCGTTTTAGCATGGCAGGGAGTTCTCGATTGGCCTCATCCTACCAGGCGCAGCGGCCTCCCCAGACCAATGGCTGACAGCTTGGGGCGTGGCGGAGCCTGCCTTGGCAATCTTGCCTACCCTCGCGAGAGGGGAATTACCCGAATCGCCTAGCTCTTTTGACATAGGCTCTGGTCGCTGGGCGATCGCCGCCGATAGATTTCCCCAAAGATTAATGTCAGCGTGGGTAAACCCTACCCTCCGCCAGCAAGAAGAAAGATACCATTAAAGAACACTCGGTAGCCTTATATACAGAAATTTGGAGATTCACTATGTTTTCGACCCAAGAGCAAGCTCGTCAGCTACAGGCCCGCAATCGCCAGCAGCGTCAGCATCGTCGGGCCAATATGCTAGAGCGCTCGACCCGCGAAGTGCTGCCCTCTGAGCATATTGAAGAGAACCTGGAGGCCTAGGCCAGGATGACAGGCATGACTTGATGCCGCACTCGGTTGGGTCAAGGCCACGATACGTCACCCATTTAGCTGTGTCAGCCGCTAGGGC
>JBBSLR010000482.1:0-3143 GCA_038255045.1 Phormidesmidales cyanobacterium | reverse complement strand
GAACGCCCCAGAGAACGCCCCAGAGAACGCCCAGAGAAACAACAAGAGGCGCAGCTAGGTGCTACGCCTCTTGGAAAAGTTCAGTCACAAATTTAGACAAGGGTTGAGGCATGGGTACCTTTGGCCTAAGCCGCTTCCATCCAATCATAGATTTGCTCCCGCTGCTCCAGGGTCACTAAACCGTACTGCCAAAGAATCATGGGCAAAGGCCCAGGGTCTTGCTCACTGTGCTTCAGGGCAACTTTGATCGAAGCCGATGAAATGGCTAGATCATCCTGCAAGAACTGGATTAGGTTGGGTTGTACGCTCACCGTCATAAAGTCTCACCTCCTTAATGGGGACGCTAGGGTTTGCAGATATTGCCCACGATTTTACACAAGGATGTCTCAGTGGCAACATGAATTTCTTGGGCAATCAACCGAACTTTGATCACATTGCTGAGACCAGGCTGGTCAGCTGAGCTCGTGACCAGCCATGACTATTTTTGGGAAGATACCCCTATTGACGAGAGAATTGCCGGGCGGCGACTCAGTGGTGATTGGGCTTTAACTGTATTAAAAGATTCCCAGTTGCGGCCAAAAATCTCGGGTTTTGCTTAACGGAACGTTGAAACCCTTAATAATTGGTCAAGATTTTGCTCTACGGCTCGGCTCAGCGCCGGTCGAATGCCCTGTTGATCTCTCCAGTTCGCGGGCAAGGCGGCGGGATATCGGTATCAGCCGGGCACAGATGAAGCCGAGGCTGGCTGATGACAGCTGCCAAACCTCGTCTAGCTTGAGTTTGAGAAAGAATAATTCTTGGGCAACACAGTCTGACCGTCCCCTCTTGGGAGGTTTATGGATGGGTCAGTCTAGACATTGAACTGACGTTCATCCAACTCTAAGAAGTGGAGTTCTGCCTGTAGGAAAAGTCCAGGTCCAGCCCCGATCTGGCATGGATCTCTAATCAGCTGTGCTACCCGGCTCTGGCAACGGGCTGACGATGTTGAAGAGAGCCGCGTAGTCGTCATCGGCAAACCCCGCTTCTACCGCCTGCTCTACCAGCTGTCGCACGCTCTCGGCAGGAAAGACGGCCAGCCCCGCCGCCTCAGCGGCAGCGACAAACAGCCCCATATCTTTGAGCAGGTGCTTGCTGGGGAAGTTGGGGTCGGCAAACTGGCGGGTTTGCATGCGGTGCAGCTTTTTGTCGAAGGTGGGGGCATAGAGGGCGCTCTGGCGCACCACCGCCATAAACGTTGCGACATCAATACCAGCGGCTTGAACTAGCCCCAGGCTCTGGGCAAAGGCGGCGGTGAGCGAGCCGATCAGCTGGTTAATAGCCAGCTTGAGGGCGGCGGCGCTGCCCACTGGCCCCACGTGGTAAAGCTCGCTGCCCAGGCACTTGAGCAGGGGCTGCCAGCGTTCGTAGGTGTCGGCCTCGGCCCCCACCATAATGATCAGCCTGCCGTTTTTGGCTTCGGGAATGCTGCCCAGCACCGGGGCTTCCAGGTAGGTGCCCCCGGCCTGGGCGACGATTTGGCTGAGGTCTTGGCTTTCGTCGGAGGCAATGGTGCTCATTTGAATCAGGGTGAGGTCTTGCAGGGGCGATGGGCGATTCCCCGCAGGGGACGCTTCGCGAACGCTCGCCCCCATGGCAGCGAGCAGCGATCGCACCGCCGCCCCATCGGTCACCATCACAATCACGGCCTCCACCGCCTGGGCCAGCTCCAGGGGAGTGCGGCAAACCGCAGCCCCAGCCAGCGCCACAGACTTCATCCGCTCGGGAGTGCGGTTGTAGATCCACACCTTGTGCCCCGACGACAGCAGCCTGAGGGCCATCGGAGCCCCCATTAACCCAGTGCCAACTACCCCAATCTTCACCTGTGGTCTCCTCTGATTACGGCTTTGCTAACCCAGTGCGGTCATGCTCTGCTGGTCTCCTCTGCTGTCTGGGGCTACCCCCTGGGGGTCTCGATGGGAGTGAAGGGTATGGCAATGCTCCCAGACGGCCTCAGACCGGACAGCAGCGCCCACCCACTGAGCTAGAAACTGACGCAGCCAGATCTCTACCCCTGGGCTGTAGAGCCGATGCTGGCTGAGGTGGTAAGGCCGCCCCTGGGCACCGGGTAGCGCTAGCTGGTCGGCCCCTTCGGTGGTCCAGTGGTTAACCATCGTAGCGGTGATCTCGGGGTGAAACTGTAGCCCATAGGCCCGCCGCCCGTAGCGAAACGCCTGGTGGGGAAAGCTGGAGCCGGTGGCCAGCAGGTGGCTACCCACCGGCAGCTCAAACCCCTCCTGGTGCCACTGGTAAACCATTAGCGGGTGAGGCAAGATTCGTCGCCCTGCCGGAGTCGGCAGCACCGGGTAATAGCCAATCTCGCGCTGGCCCTCGCCGTGGAGGCCAACCGTGGCCCCGAGGCTGCGGGCCAGCAGCTGTGCCCCCAGGCAAATGCCCAGGTAGGGCTTCTCCGCCGCCAGCACGGTCGAAATCCAGTCTAGCTCTTGGCGAATAAAGGCCAGGTGGTCGTCGTTGGCGCTCATGGGGCCGCCAAACACCACCACGGCGCTGTGGCCATCTAGGGTGGCGGGCAGCGACTGCCCGAGGGCAGGGCAGCGCTGGTCAAGGGTGAACCCTAAGCTCTTCAGCACCTCCCCCACTCGGCCTGGGGTCGAGGTGGGCTGGTGGACGACAACTAAAACGGGCAGGTTAGCACTCACAGACGGCGATGATGTTCTAATGATTTTCTTTTAGGGTATTCCATCTAAACAAACGTCCCCTTCGAGGCCGCAAACTCGGCCCGTCGGGCCGGTTGCCGTAAAACTCTGGATCAGTATTTAGCTGGAACACTCTTGGGGGGTTGCCGCTGGCGGGGCAGCAGCAGCAGCGGACAGGGTTGTTCTCTTTGGGATGACCAATCTGGCCCGACTCGACCCGATCTGGGCGAGCCGTCCTCATACTCTATCGTTTTGCCCGGCGGCCGTAGCTATCGGCGATCGCTAGAGCTGACGCTCGACCTGCACCATGCGGCGGTAGGCCAGCCATCCGACCCCCACCATGGCGACGGCAAAAATACTCAGAAACCTAACGTGGGGGCCGACTTCCCCTAGGGTGCTGCCCTCGGCCGCCACCCCAGAGAGGGCTTCGATCATGTGGTAGATGGGGTT
>JBBSLR010000481.1:0-3144 GCA_038255045.1 Phormidesmidales cyanobacterium | reverse complement strand
CACACCCTGCTGGCCTACCCGATTGTGATGCGCCTGGGCATCAGCAAAGAACCCTCGGTCACGGCCACGGTGGGGGCGACTATTTTTACCGACATTGGGGCGCTGCTGGTGCTGGCCATGTGCGTAGCCGCCCAGGCGGGCGAGTTTTCGGCCCAGACGGTGGTGACCCAGCTGGTGATGCTGGGGTTGTTTGCCACGGCGGTGCTGGTGGGCATCGACTGGGTGGGCAAGCAATACTTTAAGCGCAACGGCGATCGCGAGGGCAACCAGTTTTTGTTTGTGCTGGCGGCGGTGTTTTTGGCGGCGCTGGGGTCGCAGCTGATCAACGTCGACAAAATTGTCGGGGCGTTTTTGGCCGGTTTGGCGGTCAACGACGTGGTGGGCAACGGCCCGGTCAAAGAAAAAGTAGAGTTTGTCGGCGGGGTGCTGTTCATTCCGTTTTTCTTTGTGTGCATGGGCCTGCTGCTCGACCTGCAGGTGTTTATGGAGTCGATGACCACCAACCTGGCCTTTACCCTGGCCCTTACCGCCACCCTGATCGCCAGCAAATTTGTGGCGGCCCTGGTCACCAAGCCCTTCTTTGGCTACAGCTGGGTGCAAATTTTGACCATGTGGTCGCTGTCGATGCCCCAGGTGGCCGCGACCCTGGCCGCTGCCCTGGTGGGCCTCCAGCAGGGGATTATTTCAGAGCTAGAATTTAACGCTGTGATTGTGATGATGCTGGTCACCTCGGTGACCGGGCCGCTGCTCACCGCCCGCTTTGCCGGGCGGCTGGTGGCGCCTAAGCTGATGCGCTCTGAGCCAGACTCGCTGTGGTTTGACTACGGCTCTGCCCCCGAAAGCCGCGCCGACTTGACTATCACCGGCCCGTTTACGGTGGTGGTGCCGATCTATAACCCCATCACCCAGCGCTACTTGATCGAAATGGCGGCGCTGCTGGCCACCCACGAGGGGGGCTACGTGATCCCTGTCACCGTGGCCCGCGCCCACGTGCATATGGATGACCCCAACCTGGTCGATGCCCTAGACCAGAGCCGCAAGCTGCTGCAAAAGGCCGAGAGTCTCACCCAGGAGTTTAACGCCCAGGCCTACTCGGTACTGCGCATTGACGACGATGTGTCGGAGGGCATTACCCGCGCCGCCCGCGAGCAAAACGCCAGCCTGATTTTGCTGGGCTGGAGCCGTCAGGGGTTTCGGGCCAAGCTGTTTGGCACCCTGGTAGACGAGGTGTTTTGGTCGAGCCACTGCCCGGTGGCGGTGGCCCGGCTGCTCACCGAGCCCATCGACATTCACCGGATTTTGGTGCCGATGAAAAATGTCACCGCCCAGGCGGCCCGTACCGTGCGCTTTGCCCAGATATTTGCCGACACCCACAAGGCCTCGGTGACGCTGCTGCACGTGGGCGATCGCCACACCCCCGCAGCGCAGGTCAAAGCCCTAGAAGACGCCTTGGCCAAGCTGATGGCCGACGGCCCCCAGATCAGCTGGACTTTGCAGACCCTGGAAAACGACCACCCCGCCGAGGTGATTCTCGAAACCGCCCGCAACCACGACCTGATTGTGCTGCGATCTATGCGGCGGCGCACCGCCGGGGGCCTGTCTGTCAGCGATGTCACCCACCAGGTGATCGACGAAGCCACCTGTTCTCTCGTGCTGTTTGGCGAACCCCACACCTAACTCCAACGCAAAGCCCCCGCGCACTCAGAGTGCGCGGGGGCTTTGCACAATCGCCAAAACCGCTTATCCAAAACCGCTTACAGTGCCGACTTGGCTTTATCTGACCGCTGAAACACATCTTCTAAAGAAGCGCGCTTGCCGTTGGCTTGGTTGGTGCGCAGCCCGTTGACCAGGTTGGCCAGCAGCGCATCGACCGAGAACCGACCGCCGCCGTTGATCACAAAGAACAGGAAGGTGGCAGCGTAAATAGCCGACAGCTCTAGGTAGGGAATGCTGAAACCGGCGACCTTGATGTGGTGGTACATGGCCACCGTCATGGTGAAGACCAGACCCATCGCCGCTGGGCGAGTGAACAGACCCAGGGCTACTAGGGGAGCGCCAATTAGCTCGGTGTAGGCGGCCATGTAGCTGAGGGTGATGGGAAAGGGCAGCCCTAGGTAGGCCACGTAGGCGTTGGCAAAGCTCTCGATGTTGGCTAGCTTGTCAAGACCGTTATGAACCATAACGACCCCGGCGACGACTCTCAGAATTGTCCAAGATATCTGAAAGGCAATGTTAGTGGACTGGTTGGGCTGAAGCGCAAGGCCGCCCAGGGATAGAAGGCGTTGTTGAACAACCATGAGGATTAAGAAATATTAACTTCGTTATTAATTATTCTAACGAAGTTTTAAGGGAAGTGAAGAGGGCGCTTATACAAATTTGCTCTCGCCGCTAAATATAGCGGTGGCCAGTTCGCCTAAGGCATCGGTAACCGTCACCGGCAAAAACTCGGGTGGCGAATGGCGTGTAGCCATCGCTCCAAAAACGCCTGAAACCTGAGAGCCAGTGTTAACTTTTTTGTCTAGATGTCGCCTTTGCTGGTGAGAGAGCGTAACGGAACTTGATAATCAAGTCAGGAAGACAGATTTATAAGGACAGACCTATGGGTTTAATCAAGTCTATTTTTGGCGCCATCTTCGGCGCGATCTTCGGGCTGATTGGCGGCATCTTCAGAACCATCGGCGGTCTAGTGGGCCTGGGCAAAAAGTCTGAATTTTTCATGGAGCTAGCTGAATCTGTCAGCGATCTAGCTGAATCTGTCAGTGATAGTGAGGCCGCTGCGCCCGCCAAGGCTGAGCCCGCCAAGGCTAAGGCCGAGCTTGCTCCCGCCAAGGCATCTACCAAGGCTCCGGCGCAGACCAAGGCCAAGGCAGCCCCGGCCCCCGCGCCCGTAGCCGCTGCCCCAGCTGAGCCTGTGCCCACAGCCTTTGCCAGCAAATATTTGACCAGCGTCGGCACGGCTATGCCCCGCCGCCGCCGCCCTGGCCCCAGCCTGTCTCCCTTTCTAGACATGGCTAAGCAGGTCAAAACCAGATAGATTCTGGTTTTAGGCCCTAAGTCCAGCGGCGGGGTTCTGCCTGGGTAGATCTGTGGCAGAGCAAATTAAGAGCTGAGGGTTCACGCATCCTCAGCTCTTTTGGTTTGGGT
>JBBSLR010000480.1:0-3159 GCA_038255045.1 Phormidesmidales cyanobacterium | reverse complement strand
TGGCGACGGCGGGCACGGCCCTGGCCTGGAATGCGGCTTCGCTAATTGCCTTTCGCTTTTTGGTCGGGGTCGCCATCGGGGCCGACTACCCGATTAGCGTGGCCTACATTATCGAAAACGTGCCCGCCCGCTACCGGGGCCGTCTGGTGATTGGGGCGTTTACCTTTCAGGCGGTGGGGGCGCTGCTGGGCGCTTTGACCGGGGTGGTCGTGCTTCAGCTTTTCTCTGCGCTGTACGCCGACCCAGAGACTATGGCGATTCACTACGCCTGGCGGTGGATGCTGGGAGTGGGTGTCGTTATGGCCCTGGCCGTGGCCGCCGTCAGGTTGAGCTTTAGCTTAGAAAGCCCGCGCTACCACATCAGCCGGGGAGAGTACGCCGCTGCCTCTGAAGCCGCCAGCCAGCTGCTCGGTGAACCGATCATCATTACCCCAGAGATAGAGCCGCCCCGGGAGCCAGCATCTGCCGCCGGCACCTTGTTTGACCGCAACCATCGCCGCCGCACTGTGCTGGCCTCGGTGCCCTGGTTTCTGCAAGACATCGCCACCTACGGCATCGGCATTTTTACCCCGGCGATCATTGCCATGCTGGCCTTCTCAGCAGAACCCGACTTTATGGCGCAGCAGATGAATGCGGCCAAGGGAGCGGCCCTGGTGGATGTGTTTTTGATGGTGGGCTTTCTCTGCGCCGTGGTGCTGGTGGAGCGATTAGGCCGCATGCGGCTGCAAATTATCGGGTTTTTGGGCATGGCGGTGGGCCTAGTGATCTTGGCGGCCTCGGGTCTGGTGCCCTCGGGCAGCGGGGCCGAAGGGGGGCTAGTGCTGGCCGGGTTTGTGGTGTTTAACCTGATGATGAATGCTGGCCCCAATGCCACCACGTTTTTACTGTCAGGGGAAGTATTTCCCACGGCGATTCGCGCTACGGGGGCAGGGTTTGCGGCGGCCTTTGCTAAGGCGGGCGCGGTGCTGGGCACCTTTGTGCTGCCGATTTTAGGCCAGGCCTGGGGATTACCGCCGCTGCTGGGGGGGCTGGCGTTGCTCTGCTGCCTGGCCGCTGCCATCACCCATCGCTTTCGGATTGAAACCACCGGCCAAACCCTGGAAACGTTGCCAGAGCTGGAGCCTGACTATGCTGGGAAATAGCCTCAGCGGTAGGACGCTGGTTCTACCTTTTGCTTGCGGGGGCATTCCACTTTTGCAAGTTTGGCCCCCACATCCCCCAACCCCTTCTCCCTGAGTGAGAAGGGGAGCCGGATTTCAAAGTTCCTCTCTCTCAGGGAGAGGGATTTAGGGTGAGGGCTGCACAACTGGTTCTGCCATTTGCTTGTCTGCCTTTTGCATGGGTGCAAGAGGGAAAATCTGTACCTGAAGTTTGAGGTGGAAGGTAGGGTTAACCCCATAGACTAAATACATTCAAACACTCATTTAAAATTTATTCACCGTGTGTACCCCTTCCGATTTTCGCATTCTCATAGTGGACGATATTGAAGACAATCTGTTTTTGCTGCAAACAGTTTTAGAAACAGAGGGCTATGAGGTCGATACCGCTGGTGATGGAGAAACAGCTCTGGCCAAGGTAAACGATTCACCGCCAAACTTAATTTTGATGGATGTGATGATGCCCGATATGAATGGCTATGAGGTGACCCGAGAGATTCGGCAAAACCCCAATCTGCCCTTCATGCCGATTTTAATGGTTACGGCCTACGATGCTCTCAGCACGGGTCAAGGTATAGCGCTAGAGGCGAGCAATTTTATTCGCAAGCCCATTGAGTTTGAGCTGCTGCTAAATAAGGTTGCCAACCTTTTGCGAGGCAAAGCCAAGAGTTAAGGCGACTTCTGGAAAATAGTTTCCCAATGGCGGGCAGTGCCCCCCGACAGCGGCTACAGTCGCTGAACCAAAGCTGGTAAGTAGGAGGACGCCATTATTTGTAAACCCCCTTAGCCTCTTCACAAAGCTCAAACCCCTCAGCCAGCATGGGTTACGCTCCGTTAACCCAGCCTACGTTTAATCCAGCCTGCCTACTTATCTTCTTTCCTGTAAATTTCCTAAAAGTGTCACTGGTTGAGCAGTGCTGCGATCGCCGCCACCAGCTCCACTGGCTCAAAGGGCTTGC
Source organism: Phormidesmidales cyanobacterium (assembly GCA_038255045.1). Classification (GTDB taxonomy): domain Bacteria; phylum Cyanobacteriota; class Cyanobacteriia; order Phormidesmidales; family Phormidesmidaceae; genus Nodosilinea. The sequence continues at coordinate 1,043 of JBBSLR010000480.1, read as the reverse complement.
TTAGGTGGCGCTGAAACCCGGCGGCAAGGGCCTGCTGCTGGTTGATCTCTCCGGCATAGGCGGTCAGGGCTACGGCTTTGAAGCTGGGCTGTTTGCCCTGGTCTGCGATCTGCGATCGCATCTGGTTTAGCAGCATATAGCCATCCATATCGGGCATGGCGATGTCGCTGATCAGCAGATCTAGCTCAAGGCTGGGCAGCACCGCCAGGGCCTCTGCCCCAGAGGCTGCGGGGGTAACGATGGCCCCGGCCTGCTCTAGCACAAACACCAGCATCTCGCGGGCGTCGGCTTCATCTTCAGCCACTAAAATGCGCACCCCGATGAGGGTGACGGGCTCAGCCGAGATCTTGGCGGCGGCTCCGGGAGCCAGAGACGGGCTGCGGTAGAGCGGTAGCTGCACCGTAAACGTGGCTCCCAGCCCTTCCCCTGGGCTGGTGACGGCGATGGTGCCGCCGTGCAGCTCGGCCAGCTGTCGGGCGATCGCTAGACCCAGACCCAGACCGCCAAACTGGCGAGTGGTCTTGCTGTCAGCCTGGCGAAAGCGCTCAAAGATAAAGGGCAAAAACTCTGGGGTAATGCCCTTGCCGGTGTCGGTGACGGTGATTTGGGCGTAGGGCACCGCCGCTTCTGCCACCGTGGTGAGGCGCATCTCTACCCGGCCGCCGCTGGGGGTAAACTTGACCGCGTTGGCCAGCAGGTTCCACACCACCTGCTGGAGACGACCGGCATCGCCCAGCACTTCGGTGGCGGTGAGAAACCCAGTGCCCATGTCAATCGCCTTGGCCTCAGCCGCCAACCGCACTGTTTCTAGGGCCGCTTCAATGGTGGTCTTAAGGTTGACAGGGGCGACGTCGAGGCTGAGTTTGCCCTGCAAAATACGGGAGACATCGAGCAGGTCGGCAATCAGCTGGGTTTGCAGTTTGGCATTGCGCTCAATGGTTTCTAACCCCCGAGCCAGGGTGGCGGCATCGGGCTGCCGCTTTTGCAGCAGCTGCGACCAGCCTAAAATCGGGTTGAGGGGCGACCTGAGCTCGTGGGAGAGC
>JBBSLR010000479.1:0-3174 GCA_038255045.1 Phormidesmidales cyanobacterium | reverse complement strand
TGGCGATAAAGTTATCAATCACCCGCAGGCGCTTGATCAACTTGGCCCGCTTTTGGCCTTTGGAGTTAGCGATCTCTTCGCGCAGCTTTTCCGCCGTAGCTTCTAGCTCCAGATCTTCCAGCAGGCGCTGTAGGGCCTCGGCCCCAATGCCTACCTCAACTCCAGCCAGCTCAGTTTCCTCGTCGTAGAGCTGATCCTCAATTTCAATCCACTGATCTTCGGTCAGCAGCTGCTTATAGCTGAGGTTGTCGGCGTTGCCGGCGTCTAGCACCACATAGGCGTTGAAATAGACAATCTGCTCCACATCGCGCAGCGGCATGTCCAGCAAAATAGCGATGTAGCTAGGAATGCCCTTTAGGTACCAGACGTGGGCCACGGGGGCCGCCAGCTTGATATAGCCCATGCGGTGGCGACGCACCCGTGACTCGGTGACTTCCACACCGCAGCGCTCACACACAATGCCGCGATGGCGCACCCGCTTGTACTTACCACAGTGGCATTCCCAATCCTTGGCAGGCCCAAAGATCCGCTCACAGAACAGCCCGTCCATTTCGGGCTTGAGGGTGCGATAGTTAATCGTCTCAGGCTTGGTGACTTCGCCGACGACTTGCCCGTTGGGCAGGGTGCGCTCTCCCCACTGGCGAATGCGTTCTGGGGAGGCGATGCCGATTTTGACGTAGTCAAATCGCTGTTCTAGCTTGGCCATGCTGGATGTATTCCTTGTAAGCGCTCTCGGTCTGGTTGAAAGGGGTCGGCTGACCCTGGCGAGGTCGGTTTAGAAACTCCCAGGGTCAACGGTTGGGATAGTTAGGGCTCTACTCCTCAACTTCCTCTAGCTCTTCGTCCCGAGCGATTGATTCGTAGGTGGGGCGAGAGGGGGTACGGCGGCTGTTGACATCGGCCATCAGGTCCACCTCGGTATCGCGGCTGGTGCCGTCTTCCCGAGTTTCAACCTTATGCACCGCGATGTCTAAACACAGAGATTGCAGCTCTCGCATCAGTACCTTGAAGGACTCAGGGGTACCAGGACGGGGGATAGATTTACCCTTGACGATCGCATTGAGCGCTTCGTTGCGCCCCTGCATGTCGTCAGACTTCACCGTCAGCAATTCCTGCAGGGTGTAGGCGGCACCAAAGGCCTCCAGTGCCCACACCTCCATTTCGCCAAAGCGCTGACCGCCCTGCTGGGCCTTGCCGCCCAGGGGCTGCTGGGTCACCAGCGAGTAGGGGCCAGTAGAACGCGCGTGGATCTTGTCGTCAACCAGGTGCACCAGCTTCAGCATGTAGGCGCGACCGACGGTGATCGCCTTGTCAAAGCGCTCCCCAGTGCGGCCATCGCGCAGCACAATTTTGCCGGGGTCATCGGGGTTAAAGATCCAGTCCTTACCGGTGGTCTCCCGAGCTTCCATCAGCTTGCCGTGGGTCGAGTTACGGGAGGCCTCTTCGCCGTACATTTCGTCGAAGGGAATCACCTTAAAGCGGGCATCGAGGTTATCGGCCGCCCAGCCCAGCAGGCACTCAAACACCTGCCCCACGTTCATCCGGGAAGGTACCCCCAGGGGGTTGAGGGCAATGTCGATGGGGGTGCCGTCGGGCAGGTAGGGCATGTCTTCAATGGGCAAAATGCGGGAAATAATTCCCTTGTTGCCGTGGCGACCGGCCATTTTGTCGCCCACCTGAATCTTTCGCTTCAGGGCCACGTAGACCCGCACGACCATGTTGGCCCCCGGGGGTAGCTCATCCCCCTGCTCTCGGGTAAACACCCGCACATCTACCACCCGGCCCTTTTCGCCGTAGGGCACCCGCAGGGAGTTATCGCGCACGTCCCGAGCTTTCTCGCCAAAAATAGCCCGCAGCAGTTTTTCTTCCGGCGGCTGGTCAGACTCACCCTTGGGGGTAACCTTGCCCACCAGGATGTCGCCCGAATCTACCCAGGCCCCAATACGGATAATGCCGGTTTCATCGAGCTGGCGCAGGGAATCTTCCCCCACGTTGGGAATTTCTCGGGTAATTTCCTCAGGGCCGAGCTTGGTCTGGCGCGCCTCAATCTCAAATTTTTCAATGTGGATGGAGGTGTACACATCGTCGTAGACCAGGCGCTCACTGAGCAGAATGGCGTCCTCGTAGTTGTAGCCCTCCCAGGGCATGTAGGCCACCAGCACGTTTTGCCCAAGGGCCAACTCACCGCCCTCGGTAGCCGAGCCGTCGGCCAGCACCTGGCCCGACTGCACCTTCTCCCCAGGAAAAACAATCGGACGCTGGTTTAAGCAGGTGTCCTGGTTGGAGCGCTGATACTTTTGCAGCTCATACTCATGGACATTGCCCTCGGGGTCGCGCACCTTAATCAGATCCGCATCCAGGTAGACAATCTCCCCGTCGGTGCGGCTAATAATTACCATGCCCGAGTCGCGGGCCGCCTGGGCTTCTAGGCCAGTACCCACCAAGGGGCGCTCGGGCTGGAGCAGGGGCACCGCCTGACGCTGCATGTTTGACCCCATCAGGGCGCGGTTGGCATCGTCGTGCTCTAGGAAGGGAATCAGCGAGGTGGCCACGGAGATAATCTGCACCGGCGACACCGCCACATAGTCCACCTCGGTGGAGTCGGTGGTGGTGAAGTCTTGGCGGTAGCGCACCGGAATGGTGTCGCCAATGATGTAGCCATTCTCATCGGTAGCGATGTCTCCGGGGGCCACCCGCAGATCGTCTTCTTCGTCGGCGGTCATGTAAATGGGTTCGACATCCTTAAAGACGCGACCATTTTCGGCCTTGAAGAAGGGGGTCTCGATGAAGCCAAACTCGTTCACCCGGGCGTGGGTGGCCAGGGAGCCAATCAGCCCCGCGTTGGGGCCTTCTGGCGTTTCAATGGGGCAGATGCGCCCGTAGTGGGAGGGGTGAATGTCGCGCACGGCAAAGCCAGCCCGTTCGCGGGTCAGACCGCCAGGGCCAAGGGCGCTGATGCGGCGCTTGTGGGTCAGCTCCGCCAGGGGATTGGTCTGATCCATAAACTGGGAGAGCTGGCTGGAGCCAAAGAACTCTTTGATCGCCGCCACCAGGGGCTTGGGGTTGACCAGCGAGGCGGGGGTAAGCGAGTCAGAGTCGGAGACGGTCATGCGCTCCCGAATGATCCGCTCTAGGCGATTGAGGCCCACCCGCACCTGGTTTTGCAGCAGCTCA
>JBBSLR010000478.1:0-3192 GCA_038255045.1 Phormidesmidales cyanobacterium | reverse complement strand
CGAGAACCCGGCTACGATGCCCGCGCCCTCATCGAAGCGGCGGATCGCGGCGCGGTCGATTCTCTGCTGTGTTTGGGGGGCAACCTCTACGCCGCCAACGCCGACCTCACCCAGGCCCAGCGCGCCCTCGGCAACATTGACACGATTGTCGAGCTGGGCACCAAGCCCAACCAGGGGCACTTTCACGGCCTGGCGCGGCAAAACACCATCATCGTGCCGGTCTTAGCCCGGTTTGAGAACCCCCACAAGACCACCGTGGAATCGGGCAACAACTTTGTGCGGCTCAACAGCCCCGGCAAGACCCACCTCAAGGGGGCCGATCTGGTCTCAGAGATCGACTTTTTGGCGGAGCTGGCCCACCGCCTCCACGGCGACCAGCCGATCGACTGGCGGCGGCTGCACGACACCCGCTATGTGCGCCAGCTGATCGCCCAAACCATTCCTGGCTACGAAAAAATCGGCGAGATTGACGATACCAATACCGAGTTCACCATTGGCGGGCGGATTTTTCTAGAACCAAAGTTCCCCACGCCCTCGGGCAAGGCCGAAATGCAGCCGACCCCGCTGCCCAACCTGACCCTGCCCACCCTGCAAGACTTTGGCCTGCCCCCAGAATCTGATACTCACCAGCCTGCCCTGGTGCTGGCCTTGATCACCGGGCGCAGCTACGGCCAGCACAACACCGTGGTCTACAAAGAGGCCGATGAGTATCGCGGCATGCCCCATCGCCAGTGCATTTTGATGCACCCGATTGATGCCCAACAGGCAGGCTTTACCGAGCACCAGCGGGTGAGCGTGCGGGGCGATGCGGGGCAGCTCGACGACATTGAGATTATTTTTGGGGAGGTGCGATCGGGCGCGGCACTGATGTTTTACCCCGAAGCCAACGTGCTGATGAAGGCGCGGATTGAGGTGCGATCGGGCACTCCGGCCTACAAACGCGTCCCTGTGGCGATCTTTGCTGGAGCTGTATAGATGCGGCCTCGATCCAGATTCCAGGATTTTTTCTGACCATTGACCAAGGGTTGTTGCTAAACCTGAGAAAAACCCTGGGATCTTAGCTGCGGAGATCTGAGGTTGCTGGAACCTACTTTCTAAAGGCGGTCTTTGTTTTTGCTGCGGATGCGATCGTAGAGGCTCTCCATCGCTTCGATAAACGAGTTGTCGCGACTCCAAAAGGCGGGGAAATCGCCCTGCTTTTTGACCAAAATCGCTGGCACCGCTGACGGAGCAGCCACCTCAATGGTCTGGGGTAGTCGCTTCTCCCCCTGCCAAAATTCTTTCAGGCTGGGGGGCGCAGCCTCGACGGTTTGGGGCTGGGTGTAGTAGTGTTCCACCGGCACCGGGGGTCGCTGCTGGGCCGACAGCTCTGCCGAGAGCGCCTGCCCCAGGGGCGATTTGGCCAGCTCCGCCTTGAGTGCTTCCCTGGGCAGGCCGCGCAGCTCAAACAGCAAAAACGGATCGCGGTCTAGCTCGGCGGCGATCAGGTAATAGACCCCGGCGATGTGTTTGCAGGGGTTGCTGTAGTCGGGGCAAGAGCACTGGGTCTTAAAGTCTTTGGCGCTGGCGGGCAGCAGGTGCAGACCCAGGGTCTTAAAGCTGTCTTCGATGTTGTCGGGGATTTCGTTGAGCAGCAGCCGGGAGATCAGGCTGGCTTTGGAGGCGACGAGGGCGATCGCCGCCGCCCACTTGGCTTTGCTGATCGGCGTAAAGTCGATGGTGGTGGTGTAGAGCGGTTCTTTCGTCACCCCAAAGTAGGGGTTCACTGACCCTCGCACCTTGGCCGTGACCAAGCCGCCGTCGATCTCAAAGCTCTTGACCTTGCCGCCGCTGGCATAGGAGCGCCCCCGCTGCAACCGCCCCGAGTCGGTCAGGCGCTCGATCGCAGTGATAAAGTTCTTACCCCACCAGGTGCGGCTAAATTGTGCCATGGCTGGCCTCCAGTGCTGGTTTTATTGTAAGACGGGCCTAGGCATCGGGCAAAAAATCAGGATTTAGGACGGCTTCGGGGGTGAAAGGGGCAGTTTCTGGAATCGCCAGCTGTTGGAGCGGCGATCGCGCTGGTGCTGGTACTCCAGCAAATGTCGGAGAAGAGCTTCGAGGTTGCTCTCGACGGCCCGCTTTTCGCTGCGCCCCATGTCATCTAGTTCTTCAGCCAGGTTGGCCACATCAATTACTTACATTACAACCCGGTGAAACATGGATTAGTAAAGTGCCCGCACCAGTGGGAGTTTTCGAGTTTTCAGCGGTTTGTAGGGGATGGGTTCTATAAAGAGGACTGGGGATGCCGGTGCGGAGGAAAGGAGACAACGGTTGAGTGCGATCGCACCCTGTACGGTTCACCCCACACCCCAGTACGGGAGGGAAGTTCGCCACCGCAGTAGGGTTCCTACCACTAGGGAAACCGACTGTATTGGCGCACCATAGTAACTGTAGAGAGCGAAAGCTCAAACGCTTAACCTGACTCACCTCGAAGGTTTGGAAAAGCAAGTACCAGGAGTTTAGAAACCTATGATTATTCGTCGCTACCTAGACCCCATCACCGAAATCAACGCCATTCGCCGCCAAATTAACGATGCGTTTGGCGACCTGACCACCGAGACCCTGGCTAAGACCGACTGGGCACCCGCCATTCGCCTAGTTGATCGCGGCCATGGGTTTGTGCTCACCGCCCACCTGGTGGGCGTCACCGCCGCCGACCTTGACGTGCAGGTGAGCGCCGATGTGGTGTCGATCTCGGGCACCCGCAAAGCTGCCGAAGCCCCAGCCGAAGCCAAGGTGCTCTACGACGACACCTGCTACGGCAGCTTCCAGCGCCTGGTCAACCTGCCCGACGCGGTGCAAAACGACCAGGTGGTGGCCGACTTTAGCCACGGCGTGCTGACCCTGACCCTGCCCAAGGTGGTCAAGGCCCGCAACAAGGTGGTCAAAATCAACCTCGGTGGCACCAAATCTCCTGCCATTGAAGCAGACGAGGCCTAGGCGTCTTCAACCCGAGCGGTTGAGGTTAGAGAGTAAGTCATGATTACCGGGGAGGCATTGCCTCCCCTTTTTTTGTGCTGGCCAGGGCAAGACTTGGTGCAGCAATCCATTCAGCCGGTAAATGACGACGACGATTTTTGAACAGGCAGCATCAACCAAAGCCAGCCATACCCAACGCCCTAGGGCACCAGGACGGTGCGGGGAATCAGG
>JBBSLR010000477.1:0-3207 GCA_038255045.1 Phormidesmidales cyanobacterium | reverse complement strand
CTGGCTGGCGCTGGTCGGGGGATTGGCCGAGGGGCTGCGCCGCAGCGCCAACCTCGACACCGAAATCACCCGAAAAATCGTGCATATCGGGGCAGGGCACGTGATTTTGCTGGCCTGGTGGCTGCATACCCCCGCCTGGATGGGCATCGCCGCCGCCGGGGCCGCGAGCGCGGTGGCGCTGCTGTCATACCAGCTGCCGCTGCTGCCGGGTATCAACGGCGTCGGGCGCAACAGTCTGGGTACGTTTTTTTACGCGGTGAGTATCGGGGTACTGACGGCGATCTTCTGGCCCCTGGGGCAGCCCCAGTACGCGGCCCTGGGCATTTTAGTGATGACCTGGGGCGACGGCCTAGCGGCCCTGGTGGGGCAAAATTTTGGCCGTCACCCCTACAAGATCTTTGGCAACCAAAAGAGCTGGGAGGGCAGCCTGGCCATGGCCACCGCCAGCCTGGTGGTGGGCCTGCTGGTGCTGGGGCTGACGGCGGGGTTTACCCCAGCGGTGGTGGGCACGGCGGTGGTAGTGGCGATCGCCGCCACCCTGCTCGAAACCCTATCGTTCTATGGCCTCGACAATCTCACCGTCCCCCTGGGCAGCGCGAGCTTGGCCTACGGGTTGATGCTGGGATAGGGATGAAGGCAGCAATGTTTTGCCAGTGGGCAATGCCCACCCTGCCACGCCACAATCGCTAATCTAAACGCCAAAACCCAACCTTCGTTACTCGCCGTATTCCTCCAAGAAGAGCTGAAAATCTCTCATGGCTGCTCGGGTTTGTTCGCTGGAGTCGAGCTGATGCCGTATTTGGAGAACAATCCATCGATTTTGGATTCGAGCTCGGCGAGTTGCTCGTTCTTGCTCCTCAGTTCTGCGTTGCTCTTCTTCAGCTCGTTCAGCCTCTGATCGCGCTCGTTCAGCCTCTGATCGCGTTCGTTCAGCCTCTGATCGCGTTCGTTCAGCCTCTGCTTGCCCAAGGCGTTCTGTCTCTCGATTTCGACGGTTCCACTCAACGCCGAAATTAACCAGTGCCACCAGGAGGGCTGCCACGGTGAGTCGGTTGCTCCAGGCGCGGGGCTGGGCAATGAGTTGGAGGAATTGGAAGTCTTGTGCGTCATAAAACCTTAGGAACGCCACGGCAATGGTGAGGACTGTCAATCCGGTGGACGGCAGCAGCGCCAGAAAATTTAGCCAGACCTGCCGACTCGATAGCGTCATTTGATCAATTCACCCTTGCCACCATGGTAGCCCGAATCCGCTGAGGAGGTCATGGGGTTTCTGAGGGCTGCGGTGTTGGCTTTGCCTTTGCCCGAGAGGCTTTTGGGGCAGCGGATTTCCCCTTTGCAGTGCTCCGACGGCGGGAAGTGGTCGGGGTCGGTTTTTTGGTGGATTTTGCCGGAGAAGCGAGCTGCTTTTGCGGCGCTGGGCCGGGGTGCAGCAAAGCTAGACTGAGCCGGTGGCGCTGGGCGTTGTCTAGATAAAACTGCTGGTGGCTTTGCCACTGCTGCCAGGCGCGGTGGCGGCTGTCGGCCAGCAGGGCAAAGAGATGGGGCATCTGGGCTTTGGCGTCGGGCACCACGGCGGCAATAAAGTCTTCTAGCACCGTGCTGTCTTGCAGGTCGCCCAGGGTGTCTTGCAGGTCGCTCAGGCGCTGAATATCGTCTTCTAAGGCACCTGGGTAGAGGTCAGCCACCAGGCGCAGCTGGTAGCGCACTCGCTTGATCTGCTTGCGCAGACTGTGAAGCACCGTCCCCTGGCCAGAAATTAGCCTATCGACGGCAGCCTGGCTAAGCCCAGCATTCACCTGAATGCCGCTGCTCCCGGCTTTAGTGCTCCCCGCTTTAGTGCTCCCGGCTTTAGTGCTTCCTGTTTTGGTCTTCACAGCTCTGGTGCCGAATAGCCAGCCGGGGTGCAGCCAGAGCTGGCTGACCAGGGGCAGCACCAGGTCAGGCATGGCCTGTTCGGCGGGCAGGGCGGCAATGGCTTTGTAGGTCGGCTCTTCTACCCAGCTGGTCAGAGCCTGCTTAAATTTGCCGTAGCGATCGCCCTTGAGCAGGCGCTTAACCTGTTTAAAGGTTTTGCCGCGCTGCTGGGCTAACTGGAACAGCACGATGTCTAGATGCGGTCGCTCGGTGTCGGGTAGGTCGGGGGCATAGCGATCACGCAGGCCCATGGCAATCACATCGAGGTCGCGCAGCTGGCCCAGCTTGCGCCCCAGGGCCGCAATGGTGGGTTCGCGCCCGGCCTTGGGTAGGTCTAGCCCGGCATCAAACACCTGCACGGCGGTGCGCAAGCGCCGCAGCCCTACCCGCATCTGGTGCAGGTTTTCGGGGTCGGCGTCGGTCAGCACCGGCTTTTTGTAGGCCACCGTGTGCTTGAGATATTTTGCGATCGCCGCCTGGGCCAGTTCCCCCAATGTAGTGTGTTGCGGTGCCGTTGCCATAGTGAATCCTTGTTAAAGTCTGTCTAGAGCGCCAGCTCTAAAGCATCAAGTTTTGTCGATATATTGTTTATCTTAACCTTTACTTAATCAAAAGCGTGCCCATATTGGGGTGCAGATGACGCGAGGTTTTTGTACTATCAGGTAGTACAAGTTTTCTGTGGGTGACGGTTGACTAGCCCAAAAATCAGCAGCCCAGAAAAATCAGAAATCTAGAGTTGGCTAAACCCGTGAATGCTCCCCTGCTCTCGTCCCTCGACCTCACCGAGCGCGTTTTGGCCATGGCCAAAACGGGGGTCTATCGCCAGTCGGTATTTGAGGCCCTGGGGCCAGTGGCCACCCGGCGGCAGATTCGCGATGCGATCGCCCAGGCCAAGCAGTTTGGCCTCTACACGGTGGCATCCCTCAGGGATAACGACCTCGGCACCTACTACCAGGTCGAAGCCACCCACTACGAGTCGTTTCAGGCGGCCTCTAAAACCCTAGCCGCAGGCTCGGCCCCAGAAAACTTAGCTGACCAAGTCGTCGTTACCCACAATGCCCTGCGAGCCATGTTGAGCGCTGTGGCGAGCAGCACCCTGGGCCTGGGCCTGCTCGGCGGCTGGTGCCTGCTCGACGGCCAAACCCAGCTGGGCCGTGGCCTGTGGCTGGGGGCCGTGGTGGCCGGGGGGCTGTGGGGCCTGCAGCGGTGGATTGCTAGGCGGGCGCTGGGGTAGAAGGGTATCCCTCACCGCTGCCCAAACTCATCCGTCGCGCCCACCAGGGCACTGGTAAT
>JBBSLR010000476.1:0-3212 GCA_038255045.1 Phormidesmidales cyanobacterium | reverse complement strand
CGCATCAGATCAAAGCCCGATTGGGCGGTGACCACCACCACCGGCTCGGGCTTAGCCACCACCCGAATCCAAACATCCTCGTCGCTGCCCAGCAGATCGCCGCCGCGCAGCACCGTGCCCCGGGGCAGGTTTAGGTAGACTGGGGTGCCCTCGTCGGCGGTGAACCGATGGCGCGACCTAGCGCGATCGCCCGCCGCCAGCGACAGGGTCGCCCCCACGGGGGCATCGGCATTGGGGGGCAGCAGACGGGTTACAGTCAGCAAGGCGCTCAGAGAGAAGACAGCCTTTTTCTTCTACCACAGCAACCGGTCATACCGACCAACCTGTCGCTCAATAGCTGCTCAATAGCCGTTCAACAATAGATACAAATCCCTTACTCAATCCATTATTCTGGGGGGCAGGCCTACCCCCATCCCCCTTAACTCCTAACCTATGTCCGCCATTGCCCTCGAAAGTGTATTTATTCTGGTGCTGATCGTAGCCAATGGGGTGTTTTCAGGCTCAGAGATTGCGCTGGTGTCGGCCCGCAAGGCCCGCCTTGAGCAAAGAGCGCGGCAGGGCAATGCCAAGGCGCGCCTGGCCCTCAAGCTGGCCAACAACCCCAACAATTTTTTGTCGACGGTGCAGATTGGCATCACCCTGATTGGCATTCTCAGCGGTGCCCTGGGGGGTGCCACCGTGGCCAACAACCTGCGCTTGAAGCTAGACCAGGTGCCTGCCCTCGCTCCCTACAGCGACCTGCTCAGCCTGGCGGTGGTGGTGGGGGCGATTACCTACCTGTCTCTGGTGGTGGGGGGGCTGGTGCCCAAACGCATTGCCCTCAGCTATCCCGAGGCGATCGCCTGTCAGGTGGCGGGGCCAATGCAGAAGCTGTCTCGGCTGGCCGCTCCGCTGGTGGCGCTGCTGGGGGTCTCGACCAGCTTTCTCGTTAACCTCATGGGGCTTAAAGAACGGCCCGCCGCCGCCATTACTGAAGAAGAGCTGCGCCTGCTGATCGACCAGGGCACCGAGGCCGGTAACTTTGAGGTGGCCGAGCAAGAAATGATGGGCCGGGTTTTGCAGCTGGGCGATCGCCCGATCCGCTCGATCATGACCCCCCGCACCGACATTGAATGGCTGAAGGTCGATGCCTCCTTTGCCGAACACAGCGAACTGGTCATGCAGAGTGCCCACTCCCACTTTCCGGTGTGCAACAACGGCATCGACGACTGCATGGGGGTGGTCTCGCTCAAGGCGCTGCTGCCCAACTACCTGAGTCAGTCGGCCTCGCCGGTCACCCTGCTCAGCCTGGTGCAGCCGCCCCTGTTTGTGGCCGAGAGCACCTACGTGCTCAAGGTGCTAGAGCTGTTTAAGACCTCCGGCACCCACTTTGCCATGGTGCTCGACGAGTACGGCGGCGTGGAGGGGCTAGTCACCCTCAACGATGTGGTGGAGGCGATCGTCGGCGACCTGCCCTCGGTTGAAGACGTCAACGACCCGATGATGGTGCAGCGAGAAGATGGCTCCTGGCTGCTCGACGGGCTGCTGCCGGTGGATGACCTGAAGGAGCTGCTCAACCGCGAACAGCTCAGCGAAGACGAAGACAACTACCACACCCTAGCGGGCTTTATGATTCGGCACATGGGCCGCATTCCCAACGCGGGCGATTTCTTTGAGTGGCAGGGGCTGCGCTTTGAGGTGGTAGACATGGATGGTCGCCGGGTCGATAAGGTACTGCTGGAAAATCTGCCGCCGCGATCGCCCGATACCGAACCCTTTGAGTCAGTGTTATAAATCGTTCAGCGAATGCGCTGGGCAGCGGGCTACACCAAGTCCCGATCAGGATCTGTAGTTTTCCTGCCGACAGAACTCTTCTTCTGAACTTGGATTTGATCGATTTGCCGGGTGCATCCCAGTTGTGTGACCCTCACCCTAAATCCCTCTCCCTGAGGGAGAGGGACTTTGAAATCCGGCTCCCCTTCTCCCTGAGGGAGAAGGGGTTGGGGGATGAGGGGCCAAATTTGCAAAAGTGGGATGCACCCTGGTTTTGCCTTGATGCTAGGCCGTATCTAGAGTCTCTAACTCGTCGCGAATCTTAGCTCGCTCGCGCTCCAGGGCCATTTCGGCAGCTATTTCTCGATCTAAGAAGTAGTTGAGAAAAGTGCGAATGACGGCAATCACCGCTAGCTTGATCAAATCTTGAGTGGTAGGTGCCACGGTAGTCGATAAAATATCGGCCCCCAGCTGAAACTCTAGGGCCAGGGCCAGCCAGGTACCAAACCGCAGCCGTACCTGGTTAAACGGAAACTCTTTTCCCCGGCGATGGCGATTGAGGTTAAAGGTCAGGTGAGCGGTTTTGAGTAACCCCGTTACCACGCACAGCACCGAAATTGCCTCTAGGCAAAAGGTAGCGACTAAGACAATGTCTTCGAGCAGCGCCTCTAGGGTTTCAAGCCACGCCATAGCCATTCTCAAGCACGAGCAGCATTAGATTGTTCCAGCTAAACACTTCCTAGCGTTTCAGGGCAACAGGCTCACCGGGCCAAGTTTGCGACCTCGAAGGGGACGTTTATTGAGATGGAATACTCTTAGGGACATATTCTTCTAGAAAGGCTAGGGGATTGGCCATAGTCTCCGCAAAGCCGAGAATGCCGCGATCGCGGTATTCATACAAGATCTGCCCCGAGGCATCAAACAAAAACGTGCCGCCCCGCTGGGTGAGGTGGTTGGCATCGGGCACGTAGGTGCCCCAGTGGCTCAGCACCTCGGTCATGTTGCGCAGGCGCAGGGTGGCTAGCTCAATGGGCCGCTGAAAGCCACTGCCGCCCACCAGGTTAAAGGCTTTGCCGGTCAGCGGCGGCAGCGGCCCGGCTTTCACCACTTCGTTATCACCAATTAACTGGGGGGCGGTGCGATCGCCCGTATACCCCCGCAGCACCTCCCTCAGCGTGCCGGGGCTTTTGATCCCCGCACACATCAGCATCAGGTTCAGCCAGGCGGCCTGCCCTGGCCTTAGCCCCGGCGGTTTCAGCGTCAGCCCTGGGTACAGTCCCAGCTCTCGGTGCAGAGCGGCGGTTTCATCCACAAATAGGTGCTCGGTTGGAAAGCCGGTGTAATCGCAGAACTTTTGGCCGGAGGCGCGATCGCCAATGCCCACCGCCCGCACCGCAGTCCCATGCAGATCCGCAGCCCCCCGCTGCACCCACCAGGCATACTCCAAACTGTCGAAGTCG
>JBBSLR010000475.1:0-3222 GCA_038255045.1 Phormidesmidales cyanobacterium | reverse complement strand
TAGGCATATTCCTTAAGTAAGAGAACCCTGTCTTGTCTCTTGGGTGGCTGACCTGTCCCTGATTCGAGGGAGAACTGCTATAGAACCCCTGACTATGGTGAATCGTTGGTAGAGATTAAACCGAGGACTTTCCGCCATCGTTTATCTCTACGGGCAACGCTGACCCGCTGCTGTCCCCTTCGTTGACCCTGGCTGATCGCCTAGGGCCGGTGGGCGTTCCGGTCGAAACGCTATTTTTTCGTCAAAATCTCGGCCATTGGCCCAGAAACCCGGCTCTCTGCGGCCCCAGATTCTTTCTCCAGCCAGAGGATGGCCTGGGCTGGGCGCAGTATGCTGAAATTAGCAAAAGTGTGAAGAAATCTAAAGGAGACCCCATGGGACTGGGCCTACTCGTAGACGGTCAATGGCAGAAAGAGCGCGATCAAGAAGACGACAAGGGGCAGTTTGTGCGTCCCGAAACCGGCTTTCACCACGTCACCAAGGCCAGCGGCGAATTTAAGTCTGAGGCTGGGCGCTATCACCTGTACGTGTCGCTGGCCTGTCCCTGGGCACACCGTACACTGATCATGCGCAAGATCAAGGGCCTCGCCGAGGCGATTTCGGTGTCGGTGGTAGATCCGTACATGGGTGACGAGGGCTGGGCGTTTAGCGACTACCCTGGGGCGATCGCCGACACGGTCAACGGGGCGCAGTATCTACGCGAGATCTACGTCAAGGCCCAGCCCGATATCTCTGGCCGGGTGACGGTGCCAATCTTGTGGGATAAGCAGACCAATACCATCGTCAACAATGAGTCACGCGAGATCATTCGCATGCTCGACACCGAGTGGAGCGAGGTAGCCACCAACGCGGTGGATCTGTGCCCCGCTGACCTGAAGGAAAAGGTTGATAGCGCCATCGATGCCATCTATCAGCCGATCAACAACGGTGTCTACCGAGCCGGGTTTGCCACCAAACAATCGGCCTACGACGAAGCGGTAACAGAGCTGTTTGCAGCCCTCGACCATTGGGAATCTGTGCTTGACCAGCAGCGCTATGGGTGCGGCGATCGCCTCACCGAGGCCGACATTTGCCTGTTTACCACCCTCTATCGCTTCGATGCGGTCTACTACGTACACTTCAAGTGCAACCTGCGGCGCATGGTTGACTATCCCAACCTGTGGGGCTACCTGCGCGACCTGTACCAGCAGCCCGCCTTTAAAGCCACCTGCAATATGGATCACATCAAGCGCCACTACTACATGAGCCACCCTGGGGTGAACCCCCACCAAATCGTGCCCCAGGGGCCGATCATTGACTTTGACGAGCCGAGCGATCGCGCCCAGCGCTTCAGCCTCACGGCTGCGGCTCGATAAAGGCCATCAGTGGCCAGGAGCGGGTGCATCGCACAGTCTTTAGTGCCGCCCTCAGCCGCCTCTGCCGAGGGCGGGCGCACCTGGTAATCGGCGGGGGCAAATGCATCCTGGGTATCTTGCCCCCCAGGGGCAAAGGGCTTAGCCTATTCGAGAAAGCATGTACAAGGTGAAATCATGGACTTAATGGGCATGGTCAACAGCGCGATCGCCGCCAAAGACACCGAGGCCAGCGGCGGCCTGATCGGGTCTCTGCTGGGCAGCCTCAACAACGCCCCGGTAGACAACAACAAAATCGGCGGCATTGCCAGCGACCTCCAGGGTATTTTGCAGGCCAAGGGCAAGGGAAATCCGGGGTCTCTGATGGGCACGCTGCAAACCGTGGCGGCCACCGGGGCGGTCGAGCGACTGCTGGCCTCAGATCAGATCGCTGCGATCGCCCAGCATGTCGGGGCCGACCAGGCCATGGTCAAGAGCGTCACCCCGCTGATCGCTCAGTTTTTGGTCAAGGGGTCTAACCAGCAGGGCGGCGGGCTGCTGCAAAAGGTGCTCTCGGGCGAGGTCGATCTGGGCCAGATGTCTAATCTAATTGGCATGGCCAGCAAGTTCCTATAGCCCTGGGATCAGGACTGGGGTACCGCTCACAGGTTAGAACCATTGGTAAATAAAGCTTTAGTACCAGGAGGGGAGCTGCGATCGCAGCTCCCCTCCTGGTAGTTTCTATACAGGGTTATGCAGAACCTACATGCTGATCATGCGATTCGAGGATGGTTTTCTGCAAAGAGTAATCAAAAATACAAAACACGCCGCCCAGTTTGAATAACTTAACCTTCAACGCCGCGATGTAAATATACAGAAATTCTGATTTTTATCCGGCATTTTAGTTGATAAAACCATTTTGGGGCTTCAATCTTGCTAAGTCTGAACACTGTTTTTTCAGGTACAGCCTAGTCCACCCAGATATCTTCTCCCTAGCCTGGCTTGAGCCTACGAAGCGCAAGACTTCGGGGGCAAAGTCAGTCCATAAGCTTGTTCACGTAGGTATCTGTGCTTCTTGTATTCTGCTAGTTTCGCCACAATTTGGCCGAATCAATTCTGATTCTATAGAGGGCCAAATCATGGTGTTGACAACGCAGTTACTTAGATTGGCTTCAGGGCATCAATGGTCAGGTAGGGCGGCGATAGGCCAGTGTTTTAGCTAGTTTTTCCGTTTTTTTGCATTGCATACTGTTGGAGAAAGCGCACTATGACTCGATTAAATCGCCGTAGATTTTTGATGACTGCGGGCACCGCCGCTGCCGGTACTGTGCTGCTCCATGCGTGCAGCCAAGAGGGTGGGGCTGATCAGCAGGCGTCAGAAACCCCCACGGACGTTGCTGTTGACCCGGCAGATGCGCCAGAAGTCACCACCGCCAAGCTGGGCTTTATCGCCCTGACCGACTCGGCTCCGCTGATCATCGCCAAGGTCAAAGGCTTTTACGACAAATACGGCATGACCGAGGTATCGGTCGAGAAGCAGGCATCCTGGGGCACCACCCGCGACAACCTGGTGCTGGGTTCTGGCGGCGGCGGCATCGACGGGGCGCACATTCTCACCCCCATGCCCTACCTGATCTCCGAAGGCATCGTCACCGACGGCAACAAGGTGCCGATGTACATCCTGGCCCGCCTCAACACCAACGGCCAGGGCATCTCCCTCTCAAACGACTACAAAGACTTAGAAATTGGTGTTGATAGCAGCCCTCTAAAAGAAGTCTTTGCCCAGCGCAAGTCTGCTGGCAACGAACTGAAGGCGGCGATGACCGTCCCCGGCGGTACCCACGATCTGTGGATTCGCTACTGGCTGGCGGCGGGCGGCATTGACCCCGAC
>JBBSLR010000474.1:0-3226 GCA_038255045.1 Phormidesmidales cyanobacterium | reverse complement strand
TTTTCCCTTGAGGCACTTTCTTCGAAACCTTGAAATAATTCGAGCTGTTCAATGATTGCAGACCAGAAATCCTCTTCGTTGCCAACTGTACCTCCGTCGACCCAAATTGCTTCTTCAGGAGGATAGGCATTCCGAACAAGAACAGTTTTTCCTGACTTTGTGTGGCCAGTTACAGTTGCCAGCTTACATAGATTATCTGCCACTTCACCGAGTCGTTCTTCAAGTTTTCTGGTTGCGCGTGGATTATAAGTATGTCGGGGAAAACCGCCTGGGACAAAAATATCTGAATAGCGCATCAGTATAATACTTAGGATGATAACAACTTTCTAGCTACTCTTCAGTTGACGAGAATGGCAAGAGTAAAAAGAATAGTCATATATTAGCCCAAGCATTCATCTGCATTGTCTTTTTCTGTGTAAGTTTATCTAACTCATCACATCAGGTTAAATTCTAGGATTCTTGTTATTTGTGCCTCCGTAGCAATAGGGAGTTGACCACCACCGCAACTGAGCTAAAGGCCATCATACCGCCTGCGGCGGCGGGGCTGAGGCTGACTCCGGCGATGGGCAGCAGCACCCCTGCCGCGAGGGGAATTGCCACCAGGTTGTAGGCAAAGGCCCATGCCAGGTTTTGGCGAATTTTGTTAAAGGTGGCGCGGCTGAGGGTGAGGGTTTCGAGCAGGCCCGAGAGCTGGTCGCCCATGAGAATCACGTCGGCGGTTTCCATGGCGATGTCGGTGCCGGAGTGGAGGCTGATGCCGACATCGGCCTGGGCCAGGGCGGGGGCATCGTTGATACCGTCGCCAACGAGGGCGACGGTGCGGCCACTGTCTTGGAGCTGGCGAATCGCGTCAACCTTGCCCTGGGGGGAAACTTCGGCGGTGATGTGGTCGGGGTTGAGGTTGAGCTGGGCGGCGATCGCCCCCGCCACCTCCTGCCTATCCCCCGTCAGCACCCGCACCTGTAGCCCCTGATCTTGCAGGTCTGCCACCACAGCGGCGGCATCGGGGCGCAGCTGGTCGGCAATCGCCACCAGCCCCACCACGCGATCGCCCAGGGCCACATACACCACCGTCTGCCCCGCCTCTGCCAGCGCCTTGGCCCGGTCTTGCACAGCGGCATCGAGCACCAGCTCTCGCTGGGTCATCCACGGCTGGTTGCCCAGGGCGCAGGGCCGCACGGTGTCTCGCCAGGTGACCTGGGCGGCAACGCCGAGGCCGGGCTGGGTGTCAAACTCGGCGGCTTGCAGCAGGTCGAGTTCTCGCTCGGTCGCCGCCCGGTGGATCGCCTTGGCCAGGGGGTGCTGGGTGCCGCTTTCGACGGTGGCGGCGAGTTGCACCAGGTCGGCCTCGCTCAGGTCATCCGTCAAGACTTGAACCTCGGTGACGGCGGGCTGGCCCAGGGTGAGGGTGCCGGTTTTGTCGAAAACCACCGTATCGAGGTGGGAGATGGTTTCGAGGCTGTCGCCACCGCGCAGCAGCAGACCGCGCTCGGCCCCCAGGCCAGAGCCGACCAGAATGGCGGTGGGGGTGGCCAAACCCAGGGCGCAGGGGCAGGCGACTACCATGACGGCGATCGCCAGTTTTAGACTCACCAGCAGCGTTGACGAGGTGTAGGTCATGGTGTGGCCCAGGTGGGCCATGCCCAGGGCCGAGGTCATCACCTGGGGCCACTGGGCCAGACCAATGAAGTACCAGAATAGGAATGTGAGCGCCGCCAGGCTCAGCACACCGTAGGTGAAATAGCCCGAGATCACATCCGCCAGTCGCTGGATGGGGGCTTTGCGGCTCTGGGCCGTCTCCACTAGGCGAATCATCTGGGCCAGGACGGTGTTTTGGCCGGTGCTGGTGACCTGCAGGGCGATCGCCCCACTTTGATTAACAGTGCCCGCCGTCACCCCATCGCCGGGCTGCTTTAGCACCGGCATCGACTCGCCGGTTAGCATCGACTCATCGACGGTGCTCTGGCCCGAGACCAGGGTGCCGTCGGCGGGGATTTTTTCACCGGGCAGCACCTGCACCCACTCGCCCACCTGCACGCAGCGGGCGGGCACTTCTACCCCGGTTTGGGCCACCCCAGCGGTGGCGGGGTCAGAGATCAGCCGGGCCAGGTTGGGCTGGAGGTCAACGAGCGATCGCAGCGCATCCGCCGCCCGATACCGCGCCCGCTGCTCTAGGGTGCGGCCCAGCAAAATAAACGCCAGCAGCATCACCGGCTCGTCAAAAAAGCACTCCCAGCCCAGGCCAGGAAATACCAGCGCCACCACGCTGGCCAGGTAGGCGCTGCCGCTGCCCAAGGCCACCAGGGTATTCATGTTGGGGGCACCCCGGCGAACACCCGCCCAGCCGTCAGCGAGAATTTCTCGGGCCGGAAACGCCAGCGTCACCGTGGCCAAAATGGCATGAAACCACAGGGTGCTGAGAATGGGAATCGTCAGCCAGCCGAAATGATGCAGGTGGCCAATGGTAGAGAGAATCAGGAGGGCGATCGCCACCCCCAGCCGCCGCCCCTGCTGCTGCTGTTCTGCCCGCTTAGCCGCCACCCAGGCCGTCAGGCCGTCGCCATCGCCGTCGCTGGTTCTGGGCGTCGCCCCAAAGCCCGCCTGGGCCACCTGTTCTGCCAGGTGTTCTGCCGTCACCGCTCCGGTCTTGGTTTCGACCACCGCCACCTCGGTCACCAGGTTCACCGTGGCCGATCGCACCCCCTCCACCTGGGCCAGGCGCGTTTCTACGGCCCGCACGCACCCGGCGCACTTCATACCGCTGACGTTGAGCACCACGGTTTGGCTAGACGACGCCTCTAAGTCTGTAACTTGGGCGGAGGGTTGGGCAGAAAGAACTGGCATGGGGCGAAAAGCTAGCAGCAGCAGTAACTCTAGCCTACCAAGCCGCTTTGACCTGTGGGCATCGGCTTCCTAAGCTAAAAAACTATTAATTACGTCATCCCTCGCGCCCTCGCGGCGGGGCGAGGCAATCCCCAAAAGCCTTGGCCAATGGGGAGTCTAAGGGCTGAAGCTGCGCCTGGCTATCGACCCCAGGCGACTTCTTCTGCGGCCCTGGTCAGCTCTAGCGATTGGGGCAATACTTACAAAGATCATAGAATCGAGACACAGCATCTACCTATAGACATAGGGATATACCCCCAGGTAGATGCGAACGTAGCTCTATATACATAGAATTGCTACGTAATGTAACGATCCGTGTTGGAGTTTGCACAGTAGCCGTCCC
>JBBSLR010000473.1:0-3236 GCA_038255045.1 Phormidesmidales cyanobacterium | reverse complement strand
TGGGCCACCAGCACCCCCACGCAGCCAATCATCACCCCGTTAAACACCAGCACAAAAACCGTAAACGCCCCTGGCGGCGTAATCATCGGCACTTGGGGCACGAACATGGTGATGCCCCCGATCATGGCCCACAGGGCCACGCCAATGTTGTTGATCATGATGCCGCTGGAGGCCACCGGTTCGATGCCCATGATGGAGACGGTCCAGAGTTCTTGGCTGGTTTTCACCGCTTCGACAAACTCCTGCCCCAGCACCAGGGTGAGAAATGCCGGGTCGCGCCAGGCAAACCACCAGCCCACCAGCCCGCCGAGGGCAAACAGGGCGGTGGCCACAGCAATGTAGGCCCAGCTCCGCTGCACCACCGCCGGAAAGCCGTAGCGACAAAATTCCCAGAGCGCCTGCCATTCTTGGCGACGGGAACCCTGGTAGATTTGGCTGTAGCTGCGGCTGGTGAGCCGCTGCAGGTCTTTAATAATGGTCTGGCTGACGCCGTGGCCCGTGGCCCTGGACAGGTCTGCTGACACTGAGCGGTAGAGGCTGGCCAGCTGCCGCACCTGGCCCGCAGAAAGAGTCTTCAGACCGCCTTTTTCGGCCTGGGTGAGCAGGGTTTCGAGCTGTCGCCAACTGGTTTCTCGGCGGGCCATCCAACGCTGAATATTCATGAGGTAAAGTCAGGAAAGCGGGCATTCTAACGTGAAGTGTAGGCTAACCTCGAAATGAACGTACGCCGAGCTTATTTTGTTTATTCCTTCCAGGAGGCCGCGCTGATGAACCTATCTGAACCCCAGGGCGCTCAGCTTGGCCCCCTTAACCCCGGCGATGTGGTCAGCGCTGCCCTGCGGCTTTACAAAGATCGCTTTAAGACGTTTATGCAGCTGGCGGTGCTGGCCACCCTTTGGTTTGTGGGTGGCATCGTGGGAATGGTTTTGGCGATCGCAGTTCTCATCGGAGTTGGGGCGGCGGTCGGCGGTGAAGTGGGCGCCATTGTGGGTGGCCTGTTGGGGGCGCTGCTGGGGATGGCACCGTTGCTCTACGGTTCTGCCAAGTACTATGCCCTTTCCAGTGTGATCGGCAGGCTCTCCTTTCAAGAGCTGATCAATCAGCCCGAAACCTCGATCGAGGCCCGCCGCCTGGTGGCCCCTCGCCTAGGGCAGTTTTTGGTTTTGGGCTTTTTGCTGCTGCTGGCCTACCTGGGAGCTTATCTGGTGAGCGCGATCGCCGCTCTAGTCGCCGGCGGCGGGGTCGGGTTTCTGTCGGCGGGTATTTTGTCGGCGCTGATCAATGGGCCGATCGGCACGGTGCTAGGGACTATTTTAGGCGTGGTGCTGGGTCTGGCAATTTTGCTGATGGCGCTGATCTGGGTGGCCTCGCGACTGTTTATCTCTGAGGTGGTGCTGGCCATTGAGCCAGGGCAAGACGCTGGCGGCAGCATGAGTCGCAGCTGGGAGCTGACCGAGACGGCTATCTGGCGGATTCAGGTGGTGTTTTTGGCCACGTTTTTAATTCAGCTACCAATTTTGTCGGTGACTAACTATGTCCCCAGCCTTTTGCTACAGCTGCTGCCCGTCGGGGAGGCCGTTTACGGCATTATTGCGGTGCTCAGCCTGGGGCTGAGTTTGCTGGGCACCATGGTGATATTACCCCTGTGGCAGGCGGTCAAAGGGGTGCTCTACTACGACCTGCGCAGCCGCCGCGAGGGGCTAGACCTGGCCCTGCGGCAGGGTGCCGAGCCGAATGCTGACCGCTGATGACCGTCGGAGTCAGCGAGGCGGTAGGTGAGGTAGGCAGAGGTTCATCCACCTCACCCACCTCACCTACCTCACCTACCCCCACCCATATCACCCACCCCACCCACTCCCCCATGCCCCTCTTCAACACCGTCACCATTCGCACCCCCGAGAGCGTGGAGCTAGAGTTTGTGCTGGCCGGGGTGGGCAGTCGGGCCGTGGCCTTAACCCTCGACTACCTGTGTTTGGGGGCGGGGGTGCTCAGTCTGGCAACTGTCTACAGCTTTGTGCTGGTGCGGCTGCTAGAAACCGACGCCATTCTCTCGATTCCCAGCGAGACGCTGCAGCTGTGGATCACGGCGATCGCCGCCCTGCTCGCCTTTGCCATCTACATCGGCTACTTTGTCCTGTTTGAAACCTGGTGGTATGGCCAGACCCCCGGCAAGCGCTACGCCAAAATTCGCGTCATTCGTGACGATGGCCAGCCCGAGCGCCTATCCCAGGCGACGCTGCGATCGCTGCTGCTCCCCATTGATGACATCTTGTTTATCGGCTTTTTTTGCATTTTGCTCGGCAAAACCGAAAAGCGCGTCGGCGACTGGCTGGCGGGCACTCTGGTGGTGCAAGCCGACCCCGTAGCCAGCGGTAAAATTCAGCTGCCAGAGCGCTCCCAGGCGATCGGTAAAGACCTGCTGGCCCTGATCGATATCACCCGCCTCAGCCCCGACGACTTTGCCACCGTGCGCGAATTTCTCCAGCGGCGATCGGCCATGAGCACCAAAGCCAAAACCCTAGTCAGTGACCAGCTCGCCCGCCGCTTTAAAGAGCAGCTTGGCCTAGAGACCCTGCCCACCGAAATGACCACCCAGACCTTTTTAGAAGCGCTCTACTGGGTTTACCAGCAAGAAAGGTGAGGAGCTGGGGGTGAGGAGTCGGGAGATTGGGGCAATACCCCCTACCCCCTACCCATTCACCGCTTTGCTCAACCTGCTCTACTACGTCATTTTGATCAATCGTCGGCGCTAGTGGGGCGGTTGGGGGAGATCATCGTGAGAGTGGCCCATCGGGATGGTTTATCCTAGACCAAGCCCTGTTTTTTGCTGGGCTGCCCTCTCCAGAATCAGGTGCCCATGAAAATTGCAATTACCGGAGCAACGGGGTTTGTTGGCAGTCGCCTGGTAGTGCGGCTGCAAAGCGAGGGGCACAGCATTGTCGTCCTCACCCGCAGCGTTGACCATGGCCGCCGGGTGTTTCCTGCCGCCGCCTTTCCTCAGGTCGAGATTGTGGGCTACAGCCCCCTAGAGTCGGGCGATTGGCAAACCGACTTGCTCTCGGGCTGCGACGGCGTGGTCAACCTGGCCGGTGCCCCGATCGCAGAGCGCTGGAGCGACGAGCACAAACAAGACATTCTCGACAGCCGCAAGGTTGGCACCGCCAAGCTGGTTGAGGCCCTGGCCAAGGCCGACCCCAAGCCCCAGGTCTGGGTCAATGCCTCGGCCATTGGCTACT
>JBBSLR010000472.1:0-3254 GCA_038255045.1 Phormidesmidales cyanobacterium | reverse complement strand
CCCCAGGCGGTGCAGGAGATTTCTGACCTGCGCCAAAAGGCGTTTGCCGCCTCCCAAAAAGGGCAGTTTGCCGAAGCCGAGACCTACTGGAGCGAGCTGATCGACTACCTGCCCGACGAAGCCGCTGTGTGGAGCAACCGGGGCAACGTGCGGGTCAGCCAAAACAAACTGGTTGAAGCGTTGGATGACTACAACCGGGCGATCGCCCTGGCCCCCGAGCAGCCCGACCCCTACCTCAACCGGGGGGCGGCGCTGGAGGGTTTGGGGCGGTGGCAGGAGGCGATCGCCGACTACAGCCAAGTGCTTGCCCTCAACCCTAACGATGCCGCCGCCTACAACAACCGAGGCAACGCCCAAGCGGGCCTCGGCCACTGGGAAACCGCCCTGGCCGACTACCAAACCGCCGCTGAGCTAGACCCCAAATTTGCCTTTGCCCGGGTCAACGCTGCCCTGGCCGAGTACCAGCTGGGCCACGCCGACGAAGCCATTCGCCAGTTTCGCAGCCTCACCCGCCGCTACCCCAGCTTCGCCGACGCCCGCGCCGCCCTCACCGCCGCCCTCTGGGGTCAGGGACTGAGCGGCGAAGCCGAGAGCAACTGGGTCGCCGTAGTCGGCCTCGATGCCCGCTACAAAGACCTCGACTGGGTGAGCACCGTGCGCCGCTGGCCCCCGGCCATGGTCGCCGCCCTAGAGAAGTTCTTGCACCTGTAGTTACGGCTCTATAGTGAGGCTATGACCAAAGTCGTTGCCATTACAGAGGCGTTCAAATCCTTGGCAGAGTTAGAGACTCGTCTAGGGCTAAGGCGCAGTGAAGCAACCGCCTTTTTCCCAGAATGGCGCGATCCTCTGCCTAGCCTGAGCCAAGAGGAGCAGGATCGCTTGACGGTCATCCGCCAGCGGCTACTGTACCATCGGGCTGATGGGGATTTATTAGAAGGTTCAGTCATGCTGCTGGTGGCCTCTCCCCTACTAGAACTGGCTGGTTTTTATGATCCACCCTTCAAGCTCAAGGCCGAAGCTGCGGTAGAAGTCGTAGTAGACGATGGAGAAGAGGTGCTACGGGGACGCATTGATGCGCTGATTTTGCAGCAAAACTTTTGGCTGCTGGTGCTAGAGGCCAAAAAAACTACGATTTCAATCCGGTCTGCCCTGCCCCAGGCGCTAGCTTACATGACTGCTAACACCCAACCCGATCGCCCCACTTTGGGCCTGCTTACCAATGGCGATGACGTGCTTTTTGTGAAGCTAGCGAACCAACCCACCAAGCAATACAGTCTTTCACGAGCATTTTCGCTCTATACCTTGCCAGAAGAGCTACAGACAACCCTACAGATTCTCAAGCGGATTGGCGGAGCGATCGCCCCCGGCCAAGCAGGCTAGGCAACTTACTTCTATCTAGGAGTGCATCCCGAATTTGTAAATTCATCATTCGGCTAGCCCGTCATTCCCGTGCAGACGGAAATCCACAGCGGACATCTTGCTCCCGCATGGATTCCCACCCCACGCCTTCGCGGAGGCAGGCTTTGCGCGGGAATGACGTAGGCAGCTACAAAAGTGGGATGCACCGCCATCTAGCCCTTGCGATCGCAAAAACCCATGCTATTCTTAAAAATAACGAGCGCTCGGTTAAAAATAAATGCCCAAGGTTGTTGACCACGACGAGTACCGCAAAGCGCTTCTGCGCCAGTGCTTTGACCTGTTTGCCGACCACGGCTACGCCAGCCTGACTACGCGGCAGATCGCCAAGGCCTTAGGTGTTTCTACCGGCACGCTGTACTACTACTTCCCCAGCAAAGAAGACCTGTTCATGCAGCTAATCGAAGAGCTGACAACGCAGGATCTGCTGCGCGCCAGTGCTGAGATCGAGGGGCTAAGCACCCTGCGGGAGCGCATTCTGGCCCTGGGCGATTTTTTAGAAGCCAACGAAGACTACTTCATCAAGCAGACCCTGCTAATGATGGATTTTTACCAGCAGGCGGGGGTGGGCCAGTCGCGGGTGAATGAGGCGGTGCAGCGGGTGAGTGTGCGATCGCGCGACGAGATCATGACCGCCCTTCAGCTCGACAATCCGCTGTTGGCCACCCACGTGCTCTGCCTGATCGACGGGCTGATCTCCGAGCGCATGGTGAACCCAGAAATGGTGTCGTACCGCCAGCAGGCCGAGCTGCTGGCCGACCTGCTCACCGCCTACCTGGAGAAATGCTCGGGAGAGCAGCCATGAGATCGCCCTGGGTCTGGCTGCGCTATGGCCGTCGCCAGCTCTACCCCTGGTGGGTGCTAACGATAGCTGGCTGGCAGCTGCTGGTGGAGTGCGGGGTAAAACGCGATCTCGCCGCCATTCGCTGGATGGCCACCGCCGTCAAAATCGACGGCGTTAAATTGACCGCCTTGCTCAACGACCTAATCTGGTGAACCCGATGGAAACGCTATCTATAAATAGCCCCCTCAATAATCTCAGGCCGACCCAGTTTGACGCTGCCACCGATTTGCTCTGCGCTGCCTTTGCCGACGACCCGCTGTTTAACTACCTGGTGCCCGCCGATGTGGGCGATCGCCCAGCCCTGATGGCCTACATCTTTCGCCTGCTGCTGATCTGCGGCGGCGACCGCGCCCTCACCGACACCGATGGCGAAACCCTCAAAGGCGTTGCCATTTGGATGCCGCCGGGGCAGTCGATGGGCCTGGCAGATATGCTGCGATCGGGGCTATACGAGCTGCCCTTTCGCCTGCCCTGGCAATATCTAACCCGCTGGCAGGCCGCCCTCGCCCTCGACCACTACCACCACCAGGCCATGGCCATGCCCCACTGGTATCTAATGCTGCTGGCGGTCAGCCCCCAACACCAGCGTCAGGGGGTAGGCCACCAGCTGATGCAGCCAGGGCTGAGAGAGAGCGATCGCACTGGCCATCCCTGCTATGTCGAGACCTCCACCGAGGGGGCGGTGCGGTTCTATCAGCGCCACGGCTTTGAGATTCTCAAAACTGGCCCTTTTGCCGACCAGGCACCACCGTTTTGGACGCTACGGCGAGGGGAAGGGTAGGGAGAGAAATTCAGCTGTCCAGCCCTGGGGGCTAGGCGGCGGGTATGCGCACGGGGAGCGATCGCACCAGTTGCAGCCACTGGCCATCGTCGGTGAGGTAGCCCAACTCGGCCACATAGTCGCGATCGGGGGTGGGAATAGGCACCTGGCGGTCTGTGTCCTCCCCTTTGAGAATGTACTCCTGGGTGGCGTGGGGGCGCTGGTAGTCTAGCT
>JBBSLR010000471.1:0-3261 GCA_038255045.1 Phormidesmidales cyanobacterium | reverse complement strand
CTGCGTCCTTAGGAGACAGCAAAAACCTTGGGTATTTTCGTTGCCAGAATTGTCCTTAGGATCGCGAACTAAATAACGTGGAATAGCTGTCCTAGCTTTTCAGGGTCAGGCATCTTGCTTAGCCTACGAGAATGCCACGTTAAATGATCTGCGTTCCTTAGTTCAACGATGTTTTCTCAAGATGTCTGCTCAATTAATCTAGATGCCGCTTGACCTAGACACCGCACCTAGATACCGCTGCCGCCTAGGAATTCTTCAATCACGCGGTTGTCTATGCGGCAGTGGATGCCGTCTCTGGTTGTTACAGCTCCGACTAAAACCGGCTGGGCGCGGGTACCTAGAGCCTGTACCTCTTTCTCGAGGGCTTCAATGCGGTCTAGCAAAGCGCGAATCACCTGGGCTTCGGAGTCTGGCAGACGACCGTGCTCTAGCGGTTCGGCGCGCTCTCCAGCCCGATATACGATGCGCCCCGGTACGCCAACCACCGTGCAGTCGGAGGGCACTTCTCGCAGCACCACCGATCCGGCCCCAATGCGCACATTGTGGCCGAGCTGAATGTTGCCTAGAACCTTAGCTCCGGCCCCCACCACTACGTTGTCGCCGAGGGTGGGGTGGCGCTTGCCGATTTCTTTGCCGGTGCCACCTAGGGTTACCCCCTGATAAATCAGCGCATAGTCGCCGATGATGGCCGTCTCGCCGATGACCACCCCCATGCCGTGGTCGATAAATAGGCCCTGACCAATGGTGGCGCCGGGGTGAATCTCAATACCGGTCAGGAACCGCGCCAGGTGAGAGATCAGCCGTGGCCCCAGCGGCAAACCTAGGTTCCACAGCCAGTGGCTAAACCGATGTAGGGTGATGGCGTGGAAACCAGGGTAGCAAGTTAATACCTCGATCCAGTTGCGGGCGGCTGGGTCACGCTCGAACACAATGCGGAAATCGGCAATCAGGGTTTTGAGCACAGGATTGGGATGATATTAAAATCAACTTCCCTATCCTAGCGTGGGCTTGTCCTCTGCTCCTAGGCCCGGCGTGAGGGGAGATGGGTAAGCCTAAGGGGGGAAGCTCAGCAGGGCGAACCTGAGAATAATCCTAGACTTTCCCCTGGGAGATATTCCTAAGGACTGACGCTGAGGGTGTAATCGTAGCGCTGCCCCTGGTGGTGAGAACCCACCCAGATGCGGTAGGTGCCCGCTGACCAGTTTTGGTCTTGTATTTTGGCGTCGGGGTTGCGGCGATCGGTGTCTTCGCCGCAGCGCACGGTGCCGTCGTTTGGCCCTTGAATCAGCAGGCTGGTGTCGTTGCGGCCGCTGTTGACCTGAAGGGTGAGGGAAGCAAAGTCTTGCTGTAGCACCAGGATGTGGTCGGGGTTAGTGTCGGCAAATCCGGTGCAAATCGCTCCGTTGCGATCGCGCCCGGCGATACTAGATAGCGCCGAAAGGCCGTTGGTGAAGCCCTCAACGCTGGCCGCTGGGCTGCTTTCAGATAGGGTAAGCGCCTCAAAGTTGGCCGGCTGGGCCAGGGCAGGCATAACGCCCGCC
This sequence comes from Phormidesmidales cyanobacterium, assembly GCA_038255045.1. GTDB lineage: Bacteria > Cyanobacteriota > Cyanobacteriia > Phormidesmidales > Phormidesmidaceae > Nodosilinea. Next base: position 1,720 of record JBBSLR010000471.1, on the reverse strand, counting down.
AACCCCATCGCTAGGCCTGCGGCTAGCGCCATGGCGCTACGCCGCTGTCTAACTGAATACTGCCTGACTGGATACTGACTGGCCATGCCCGTAGCCTCCTGTGCTTCAGTACCTATAGTGTGAGGCCGTCGGGGTAATCTACCGTCATAATGGACAGAAGTTAAAACTGTCTATACTAAGCCCACCTTGGGATCTACGGTCTTCCTATAGGTACTTCCTCCGGACAGAACTCCAATTCTGAACCTGGATGAGGTTTATTCGCCAACAGCTGACGGCTTTAGCTGATCTAAAAATCTGACTACCCAAGGCCCATTTATGGAACTTGTGCTGTTAATTTTGTGTGTGGCAGCGGCTTGGACGATCTCGACCATCGTCGATAGCCTGCCCAGCCTGGGGCAGTTGCTGGTGCCTTCATCCTGGCTGGTGGGTGCTGCGCTGCTGGTGGTAGTCACCTGGTTAATGCGTGACTAGGGCAACTGCTCCAGGGTAAAGCCCGAGGGTAAAGCCAGAACGATTCACCGAAGTTTGGCCTAAATTTCGGTGGTGCCGTAGAGTTCTGGCACCTCGCGGGCCGGGGGCAGGGATTTAGCATCGCGGGTTTCGATGTAGCCGGTGTAGTAGGCCCCAGGCTCAATCTCCAAGGCCCCAGCTACAACGTCTCCCTCTAGGCGGGCGGTGCGGCTGAGGGTGAGCTTGCCCTCGGCAAACACCCGCGCCTTGAGCACCCCCTGCACCACGATATTGTGGGCTTTAACCTCTGGCCCCTCAATTAGGCCGGTCGAAGAGATTTCTAAATCGCCTTTGATGTCTACGGTGCCGTGGATGACGCCATCTACCCGCAGCATCCCCTCGACGTGGAGCACGCCCTCGAACTCAGCTTTCTGGCTCAGGTAGGTTAGCATCGGAGCCGATTTGCGCTTGAACATCAGGTTGCCCTCGTAATTTCTAGAGAACGGCACTCCAAGGAACAACATTCCAAGGAACGGCCTTAAGGAACGGCCTTGCAAGCATGGCCCCAGTCGAACAGCTGCCCCAGGGACAGCGCGGTTACCCCAAGTCCAGCGCGGGGTCTGTAGTTTTTCCACAGTCAGAACCCCACCTCTGGACGTGAGTGAGGTTTATTTAACTAATCTTAAAAGACAATGGCTCTGGCTTGGTGCACAATCCCTGCCGAACCATGGGCGATCGCGCCCCAGGCATGCCTCAATTGCCCCTGCCTTACCCTGGGCCACCCCACCGATCCCCAGGGCCGAGGGGGATAAATCCGAAGAAACTTGGAAGAATAGCCGCTTCTGTAAAAACAGCAGGGATCAATACAAATAGACGATAAACCCTATCGTATTGACTAGGCATCCAATATAGCTCGACCGCCTCTGAATCTTCCTTTAGCGGTTTACCTAGGGAGGATGTCCGCGCCGCCACCGGCATCGATACTAGTTATAGGTCTTGTTGGATGGGTCTATCATCTCCCCTGCAAACCGCTTTCACAATTCCCCATAACAAGCTCTAAATGAAATCCGCAATGACTGCTTTAGATATTCCGCTCCAGTTTGAGCAGGTCGTTCAAGCCTATGAATCGGCCAATGTAGACTGCCAAATCGCCATTCTCTGGCAAACCTATGACACCCTGGGTCAGGCCTTTGCGGCGATCGCCCCCGTAGCCCTCTTCTCCCAGGCGGTGCAGCAGCTGATCAACCAAATGCAGCAGGTTGACCGTGAT
>JBBSLR010000470.1:0-3279 GCA_038255045.1 Phormidesmidales cyanobacterium | reverse complement strand
GGGAGAATCCCTCGGTCAATAGCCGCGCCTCGTGGGCATCGTTGAGCTGCGTCCCGGTGCCGTGGGCGTGGATATAGTCAATCTGCCCAGGCTCCAGACCGCTGTGGTAAAAGCAATTCTTCAGCGCTAGGCGGCTGCCCCCCAGAGCTGGGTCGGGGGCGGTGCGGTGGTAGGCATCGGCACTCAACCCGGCCCCGAGAATGCCGCCGTAGGGTTTTGGCCCCGATCTTGCTTTTAGAGATGCCTCCGACTCTAGCACCAGCACCGCTGCCCCCTCCCCCAGCACTAGCCCCTCTCGATGGGGGTCAAAAGGGTAGCAGCCGGTGGTGGCGAGGGCACCCAGTTGCTCAAAGCCCGCCAGGGTAAGGGGGGTAATGGGCGCTTCGGCGGCCCCGACTAGGACGCGATCGCACTGCCCCCGCCGCACCAGCTCATAGCCCTGAAAAATCGCCGTCAGCCCCGTGGCACAGGCCGCCATCGGGGCCAGCACCGGCCCCAGAGACTGGATCTGCCGAGCGACAGAGATCGCGCCCATGTGGGGCAGCGCTTCCAGCCAGGGATTGTCAGCCCAGGAGGCTGGGTGAGTCATACGCTCCCAGCGACCCTGAAAACTGCGGCTAGAGCCGATGACGACACCGCAGTCGGGCAGCGGCAGGGTGAGCTGGGCATCGGAAATCGCCTCAGCTACCGCCACCCTCAGCAAATCTTTCAGGTCAGCGGGGGTATCGCCCACCATGGCCAAGGGTCGCGGCGGCAGTTCAGCAAAGGGCTGCCCCAGACGAATGCCCGATTTCCCGGCCAGGAGGCTTTCCCAGGTCGCCGCTGTCGTAGCGCCTAGGGCTGTGACCAGCCCTATACCGCTGACCACGACCCGTTGCCCCTTGGGGTGCTGCCTACTCAGTCTTGAGATTCTCCAGCCCGTCGATTACCCGCGCGGTCTCAATGCGATCGCCCTGCTGAATGGCATCCACCGTCTCCATGCCGCTGGTCACGTAGCCAAACACCGCATAGCTGCCGTCTAAAAAGGGCAGCTCCGCCAGGGTGATATAGAACTGGGCCGAGGCCGAGTCTACCGCCTGCGATCGGGCCATCGCCACCGCTCCACGGGTGTGGGGCAGCTCAGGGGCATCGGTAATCTGGGCTTCCTCAAAGGTCTTGCTATAAATTGGCTCTGCCGCCCCGGCGGGCTTGATTTCTAGGGGCACATAGCGCGGTGCTTCGGTGTCGGGGTCAATAAAGCTGCCGGTACCCAGCTGCTGGGCTGGCACGTTGGGGTCTTTGCTTTGGGGGTCGCCGCCCTGGGCCACAAAGGGCTGGGGGTCGCGCACCACCCGGTGAAACACCAGGTCGTCGTATACGCCCCGGTTGACCAGATCGACAAAGTTACCCGCCGTGATCGGGGCGTTGGTGCCGTCTATCTCCATAACAATGGGGCTGCCGTTCACCACCAGCTCGACCGTGGCGGTGCCCTCTAGTACCGGCAGCCCAGACGGCACCGCCGCCACTGTCTCCAAGGGGGGGGCCGAAGCGGCATCACCAGCGGGGGCTTCTAGATTGGCAGAGCTGGTGCAGGCACCCAGCCAAAGCGTCAGTAGGGCAGCCAGGGCCAGGGTAAAAGGGCGCATAGAAAGAGCCATCAATATATTGATTCCTAAAAATTCAACCGACCCACTATGTTATCTCAAGGGTCAGACGACTGGGCACTTAAGGTAGGCCCTCGTTCCTGTTAAGGTGGCCCAGAGGCCGGGATCGCCAGATTGGCCGCTGAGCCTAGGAGTGAAAGTCCCCGGCTCTAAGCAGAAACCCTCTGAAGAGGATTGGGGGCCGGACTACCTCAGTCTGCTTTAGCAGACTTGAGCAAGGAGCCAGGGAGTTCCCTCCCTGGTGGTCGTAGCCGAAGACCGTCCAATCATCACTGTTCTGGAGATTTTGCTGTATTCGACAGCCCCTCTAAAACCCTACAGCCCTTCGAGGGGCACCTGTAGAAACCGCGCCAGCTCTGCCCCCTGGTTTTCTAGCTCAGCCAGCGGAATCGGCTGCCCTACCCGAGTGAGGGGAATTTCAGGCCGCCCTTTAAGGCGCAGGTAGAGGGTGCGCTTGGGGTTTAGCCCCTCTTTGATGGCCACCCGCACCGCCGTCACTTCCTCTAGGGGGTGATCAAACTCAATGCGGCGGTTTTCGCCCCAAAAGCCCTTGCGCACAATCTGTAGCCGACTGCTGGCCTTGTCAAACTGGTTGTAGCCGCCGCCCACATCTAGACTGATCACCACCCAGAGAAAGGTGGCCAGCCCCAGGGCCGCCACCCCGTAAAAACCCATGGCAATGCCCTGGGGAATAAACACCAGCTGGGTGGGGTCAGCGAAGGGCAGCAGATTGATTTTGAAGTAGCTAGATGCCCCAGCCAGGGCAAAGCCCAGCCCCCCGAGGGTGAGCACTATGGCCCAAAAGATGTTGCTCAGGCGGCGAGCACCCAGCACGCTGCGCTTTAGGGTCTGGGTCTGGGTCGAAGAGATGGAGGCGGTCATAAATGTTAACGATGAAACGTATAGACAACCGTGGGGTAAGCCAGGGGGAGAAATGCTTGAATGCAGCAAAACCTGATTTCTCAGAGCCTGCTATGAACCACTACTCTATATAAACATCGTACAGGTCTAGCCTCTACTTCATTGATCTTAGGGATCTTAGGGATCTTAGGCCCGTCAAGGTCTCGCCCGGATGCTTTTAGGACAATGCTGGCAACGAAAATACCCAAGAATTTTGCTGCCTCCTTAAGGACGCAGGCTCTGCGCCCCTACCTGGGGGTATCTTCTTTCCTGGAGACCTCCTGACTTCATGGATCGACCCAAGGCCTCGGCCTGCCGTCAGGGCTGCGGCTGCCCAGGGCGATCGCAAACCTGAGAATTTACGTGTCAGATTGTAAAAAATTAGAACACTCTCTATCATAAATAGAAACCTGGCCTCTCGAAAGCTAACTTCAGGGGCTGCTGGTGCGATTCAGGCAGGGTAATCGTTATTGAATCAGGAAGATTTTTCTTCGTGGCTCTAATATCTGGAATACTTAGTAGATATAAACCTCTGCACTGAAGTTATGCTCTGCCGCATCTAGTTCGACTTTTTTTAAAGCTGAGCTGGATCCAACAGAGTCGCGACCTTGTGGTTTAGATGTCATATAAAGAGGATTTGACATGACCATAGCAATGGGACGCGCGCAAGCCCAGCGAGGATGGTTCGACATTCTCGACGACTGGCTAAAGCGCGATCGCTTTGTCTTTATCGGCT
>JBBSLR010000469.1:0-3280 GCA_038255045.1 Phormidesmidales cyanobacterium | reverse complement strand
GCCAGCGATACGCCAAAAAACCGCAGCACGCTACCCCCGACCAGCACGCTGGCAATCAGCAGCACCACCACGTTACGGGCAATGTGTAGGGCATAGCGGTTGCGCAGGCTGGCGGGTATGCCGGTGGTAAGCACTAAAAAGATCGGCACGCTGCCGATGGGGTCAACCACCGGAAACAGCGCCGCAAAGCTGCCCACCATAAAGTCAAAAAACACGCGCACCGCTGATTGATCCGAGAGGCGAGTTTACTGATGTTGAGCTTAGCTTCTTTCCCGTTTAGAGTTGCGCCGTAGCACACAGTTCCACGATGGCTTGAACTTCTACACCGACTCGCAACAGCTGGTGGCCTCAGGCCAATGACCTCCCCACCCTCAGCAGATCCTTTGCCCCTAGGCGATCGCAGGCAAAACGTCCTGAACCAAAACTTGCAGCTGCTGCGATCCTTCAGGGGTGATCCAGTTTCGGGTCAACCAACACTTTCAACGGCCTTGGTTGGTCAAACGGGGAGATGGCGCTAGGCGGCATTAAGCGCGCCTATCTATGGCCTGGACAGGGGGTTGAGGGCAGGGGCAGCATTGGTGCAGGGGTTGCGCCTGGCGAGAGCGCTGGCCCAGCAAAACGCTGCCGAGCACCACCGCCACGCCGACCAACTGCACAGGGGTGAGGGTTTGCTGCAAAAACAGGTAGCCAATCAGGGTGGCGACCACGGGGCTGAGTAAGCCCAGGGCCGCCACCGCCGAGGTCTTGAGCCGTTGAATGCCGCGAAACCAGAGGGCGTAGGCCAGGGCGGTGCCGATTAGCCCCAGGTAGATAAAGCCCCACAGATTGGTTCTAGACAGCTCTGTCAACGGCCCTTCGACCACCAGGGCCACGGGCAGCAGCAGCAGACCGCCAATGGCCAACTGCCACGAGGTAAAGACAATCAGCGGCACGGGCGGCTGCCAGCGCTTGGTCAGCACGGTGCCGAGGCCCATAGCGACGGCTCCGGCGATCGCCGCCAGCAGCCCCACCCCATCTAACCGGGCGCTGGGGCCAAGCACCAGCAACCCCACGCCGACAAAACCGGCGATCGCCGCTATCACCGACGGCCTGCCCGGTTTTTCGCTCAAAATTAGCCAAGAAAATAGCACCACCAGCAGGGGCTGCACCGCCCCGGCGGTGGCCGCTACCCCCCCCGGCAAGCGGTAGGCCGCCACAAACAGCAGCGCCTGAAAAATGCCAATGTTGAGGCCGCCCAACACCAGCATGCGCCACCACCAAATGCCCTGGGGTAGCTTTCTCAGGCCCACAACCAACAACAGACCGATGGGCAGCGATCGCATAGAGGCGACAAACAGCGGATGGCCGGCGGGCAAAAACTCGGTGGCCACGGCGTAGGTGGTGCCCCAGGAGATCGGGGCCAGGGCCGTGAGCAAAATATCGGACAGAAAACCATCGGCCAAAAAATCATTAGACGGGGAGCCGGTAGGTGCTTTCACAGGGGCACCTCTGGACGGGCTAAAACCATGGGGGCAATGCTCTAGTGCGGTTCACAGCGCTAGGCTACCGCTGATGATTGGCCGCAGTCTTTCCCAAACGTTCTGGGGGTTGTCGATTCTTTCGGTCGCCTTAGCCCAAGCGACTTCACAGCCGCTCTCGGTAGGCTTTGGGGGTGGTGCCGGTTTGTTTTTTGAAGACTTTGGTGAGATGACTTTGGTTAGAGAAGCCGCACTCTAGAGCCACTTCGGCGATCGAAAGCTGGTGCGATCGCAGCGCCCGCTTGGCTTTCTCGATCCGCTGCTGGCTGACGTACTGGTGGGGTGCCAGGCCCATGGCCCGTTTAAACTGGGTGGCAAAGTGGCAGCGGCTAACGCCAATTTCAGCGGCCATGGCGTCTAGGCTCAGCTCTAGGCTCAGCCGCGCCTGAATGTACTCCAGCACCGTGCTGAGTTTTTTGGGGGCCAGCCCCGCCGCAGACTGACGAATCTTAGGGATCACCTGGCAGTACTGGCGCAGCAGGTGAATGCCCAAAATCGAGCTGAGCGACTCCAGATAGAGCCTGTCGCCCAGGTCGCCATTTTCTATTTCTTGGAGAAAGATCGGCATTAGGCCCGCTAGCTTGCGATCGCGAGCATTCAACACCGGCAACAGCTCTAGGTTGCCAGGGTTTAGGCAATCGGTGTCAATGGCAACCTGGCTAAGAAAGTCAGGCTCTAGAACAATGTGCAGCGTTTTGTCGACCGACTGCCAGCGCGTAAACCCAGGGCGACCTGCCGGGTAGAGATAAAAATCACCAACCTCCATCGCCCCGTCGTATTTGCCGCATTCGTCAAAGGACGTCACCTGCCGCTCATTTTTAGACAGAAAAAAGGTCAGCATGTGGTGAGTGAGCCCCCGGGGCGCATCCAGCGTGCCCGGCAGGTCATGGCGATAGTGAACGGTCAGGCCCTGGTCGAGACGCACAGACTGGTGGGCGATCGCAGGCTTTTCTGCAAACAGATCTAACGGGTTTACGGCCATGCCACGCAGCTCGCTAGGGAAAGATTGAACCAGCCGCAACCAATACGCCTCGCCTGACTCTAGCGCTCTGGGATGCTCAGCAAGGTATCACAGTTACTCAAAAAGTGGAGTAACACTTGTTGACCTATAGGGTCAAAGCGACCAACAGAATGCAGGGCATTACAGGCAATGTCCCGACAGAAAATTTATGGTGACAATTCAATGGCTAGTGAGGCAGTTTATTTCCAGGCGCGGTTTTCCAGATCGCGCACCTGGCGCTCTAGGCGATCCAGCCGCCCGCGCAGCTCATCCATCTCCGCCTGGCGGGGCACACCCAGGTCTTGCAAAGTATTGCGAAACAGCCGCTGAAACTGGTCTTCTAGCGCGCCGTTGCCCTCGTTGAGCTGGGTCATCACCTCGTCTACCAGGGTTCTGGCCTGCTCGGGGTTAAACTTGCCCTCACGTACCCACTCTTCGGCCACGACCTTGACCCGCTCGGCCACCAGAGAGGTGGTGCCTACGCCAATCATCAACAACTGGCGCAAAAGGTTGTTGGTATCCATTGAAATCTCCTTGTTATGAGCGGGGCTAGGCCAGGCAAGTCATTCGTCATCCGTTCCGTAGGGCTTCAACACAGATTAAACGGCTTGTCAGCTACTCGTCTATTCTGTCAGAGATTCCCAAATTGCCGGGTATAGAAAGCCGTACTGAACCTGACGGATGCCCAGTCAGGATCCAGAATCTTGGGACAGAGAAACCCGTGCAAACAGAAACCCGGTTTCTTCTTTCGCCCTCACAGCAT
>JBBSLR010000468.1:0-3289 GCA_038255045.1 Phormidesmidales cyanobacterium | reverse complement strand
GTACGACTGCATTATTGTCGGGGCTGGCCCCGCCGGAGCCACCGCCGCCTACCACCTCAGCAAAGCGGGCCACCAGGTGCTGCTGCTCGACGCCGCCAAACTGCCCCGCTACAAGCCCTGCGGCGGCGGCGTATCGCCCCAGGTGGCCCAGTGGTTTGACTTCGACTTTTCCCCGGTGATCTCCGTCAAGGTGCGCAAGGTGCGCTACACCTTCAACCTGGCCGATCCCGTCGAGGCTGAGCTACCCGCCGAAAAAGCCCTGTGGATGGTGCGCCGCGATGAGTTTGACCACTTCATTGTGCAGCAGGCCCAACGGCAGGGAGCGACCCTATGGGATGGTACCAAGGCCCAGGGGATTGAAAACCACGGTGACTTCTGGCAGGTCAACACCAGCCGTGGCCCAGTACAGGGGCGCTATTTAATTGCGGCAGACGGGGCGCGCGGAGCGATGGCCAAGTGGCTGGGCTTTCCCAAGCGCAAATACAAGCTAGCGGCGGCCCTGGAGGCCGAGCCACGGTTAGAGGTACCCGATGAGCCAGTAGTGCACTTCGACCTGGGGCTAATTCAGCAGGGCTACCTGTGGAACTTTCCCAAGGCCGATGGCTACTCCATCGGCGGCGGCGTGTTTCGGTCCGGGGCACAGCGCAAGCAAGACCTGCGCACACCAGTAGCCGACTATGCCGCCGCCTTTGAGGTCGATGCCAGCACCGTTCAGCACTTCGGGCACCCAATTTTCATTTGGGATGGGCCTCAGGTGCTCCATACCCACAGAGCGGTGCTAGCGGGGGAAGCCGCCTGCGTAGTCGACCCATTTACAGCGGAGGGCATTCGGCCCTCGATTTTGAGCGGCCTGAAGGCAGCAGATGCGATCGCCCAGGCCTTATCAGGCAACCATCAGGCCCTTGCCGCCTACAGCCAGGTGATGAATCAAGAATGGGGCGAAGAAATGCGCTGGGCTCGGCGCCTTGCCCGGCTGGTGTATCAGGCCCCGGCTCTAGCCTACCGAATAGGTGTCAAGCGCCCCTCCAGCACCCTCACCATGGTCAAAGTGTTTTGTGGAGAAGTTAGCTACGCTCAGGCTGCCAGCCGGGCAATTAAGCGGCTCAGCGGCGGGTTGCTGTCCTAGACTGTGTGAATTTTAACTAAGCGTGAATTTTAGCCGGATAAAGCAATGGCCAAGGCAGATCTGCCTTGGCCATTGTCCTAAGAACGACTGTCGTAGCTAGCCCTAGCCGATCGCATCCATAATCTTAAACATCGGTAGATACATTGACACCAGAATCGATCCCACCATGCCCCCCAGTACCACAATCATGATCGGCTCCATCACGCTGGTGAGCGCCTTCACAGCCTGCTCAACCTCATCCTCATAAAAGTCAGCCACCTTCATCAGCATCGCGTCTAGTTCACCGGTTTCTTCCCCAATGCTGATCATCTGAATTGCCATGGTTGGAAACACGGCGTGCTTTTGCAGTGCAATGCTGATCATGCCGCCGGTCTGTACCTCTTTCCGGGCCTCATCTACAGCCTCAGCAATCACCTGATTCCCCGCCGTGTCCCGGACAATTTCTAACGAGGTCAAAATAGGTACCCCAGATTTTGACAGCGAACCAAAGGTTCGGCAAAAACGAGCCGTAGCGGTTTTTTGAATCAAATCGCCGAACAGGGGCATTCTGAGAGACAGTCGGTCAATCACTCGGCGACCGTTGAGGGTGGCATAGTAGCGTCGGTAGGCAAAACCCGATGCCGAAATCGCCGCAATCATAAATACCCAGTTCAACGGCTGGCGTAAGAACCGACTGATCAGCATCATCAGCTGGGTAAATACCGGCAGGTCAGCGCCCAAATCCTCAAACATATCGGCAAAGATTGGCAGCAAAAACACCGTCATACCGACGAAGATGATCACCGCCAAAAACCCCACCGTCACCGGATAGGCCATGGCCGACTTGATCTGGTTCTGTAACCGAGCCAGATCTTCCAGCAGCTTGGCGAGGCGGTTGAGCACCTCATCGAGCACCCCGCCCACTTCCCCCGCCTGAATCAGGGCCACGTAGAGGTTATCAAAACAGGCCGGGTGCTTGCGCATGGCGTCTGACAGGTTAGTGCCCTGCTGCACGTCAGCATTAATCGCCATCAGTGCCTTTTTGAGCTTGGGGTTTGAGCAGTCGTCGGACAAAACCCCAAGCCCCCGCACCAGGGCTACCCCAGCGTTAACCAGGGCCGCAAACTGCCGAGAAAAGATCGCCTTATCCTTGACCGTTACCTTGGTCATGGAAGTCTTGATGCTTTCGAAGTCGATGTTAAACCCCGACTCCTCCTTCAAATCCATCACAAAGAGACCCTGATTCTTCAGCAGGCTGCGGGCCTCGCCAGGGTTCTCTGCGGAAACTCGCTCTTTGCGCTGGGTTCCGCTTGTATCGCGACCAGTGGCAACGTAGGTAGGCATAATAGCTCAATGGCTCAATGACTTAAAGGTACTGAAATTATAGCGACGAGTTCAGGTTGTCGAACCCGCTAGATCTACCCGAGAGACTGTTTGCAAATGAATTTTCCCTGAGGACACTAACCTATGTAGTCCCTCCCGATCATTAGTGGCGTCCGGCCGCGGCCCCTTGGCGGGCAGCAGCGGAGGGAGCCTGGCCTGGCCCGATCAGCCGCTGAAGCTCGTCGGGGCGAGAGGTCTTCGACATGGCCGCCTCAAAGGAAATGGTGCCCGCCTTATACAGGTCGGCCAGCACCATTTCCAGGGTTTGCATGGCCAGTTTGCCACCGGTCTGAATAGCGCCATAGATCTGGGGGGTTTTGCCTTCCCGAATCATGTTGGCGATCGCCGGGGTGATCACCATGATTTCTTGGGCCATAATGCGGCCAAATTCACCGGGTTTGGGATTGGCCTTGGGCACCAGAGTTTGACTCAAGACCGCCACCAGCGAACCTGAGAGCTGCACTCGAATCTGCTGCTGTTGTGAAGGAGGAAAGACATCGATCATCCGGTCAACGGTTTGGGATGCCGAGCTAGTGTGCAGAGTGCCAAACACTAGGTGACCTGTTTCTGCCGCCGAAATGGCCAGGGAAATAGTCTCTAGGTCACGCATCTCGCCCACCAGAATGACGTCTGGGTCTTCCCGCAGGGCGGCGCGTAGGGCGTTGGCAAAGCTCTTGGTGTCTTCCCCGATTTGGCGCTGGTGAATCAGGCTTTTGATCGGTTCATAGACAAACTCAATCGGGTCTTCGACGGTGAGAATGTGCTCGGGCCGAGTCAGGTTGATGTTGTTGATCATTGAGG
>JBBSLR010000467.1:0-3289 GCA_038255045.1 Phormidesmidales cyanobacterium | reverse complement strand
TCGAGCAGGGGGCTAAGACCCACCATGTCGCCCTGGTTGAGTTCATCAATCAGCACGGCCTCATCCACGCCCCCTTGGGCGGCGGCAACGCTTTCGCCCAAGCGCCCCTCAACAATGATCGACACTCGCTCAGGAGCCACGGAGGGATGCAGCAAACTTTGCCCGGTGGCCAGGGTGTGGCGATCGCCGCAGGTAATTATCCAGTCGATATCGGCATTACTCAATATGCGCAGCAACGTGTCTGTCATCGCCCCAACCGGCACAGCATCCTCATCCTAGAAGTACTTTACAAATCAGAGGTTACTTTACAAAAAGAAAGGATTTTTTCTGACAAAGCCTCCCCCTAAGCCCCAACACTTTGTCGTCAAAAACACCTTTTTGAGGTGAACAATACAAACCTTGAGAAATCCCTATTAAAAACTGCCTAAATCTCAATCCACAGAACGCCATCGATCCATCCATTGCAATTCGACTTAATTCATGCAGGTGGCCCGGGCAAGCTGCCCGGGAGATTTTCGCGATTCACGCAGGATTGCTGGGTGCGGCGGCTGGCGAAAGAACTACTGCCTTGTTCTCAGTAATTTTTAAGGTTAAACCTCGCCAAGACCCGATTTTTTCTGGCAGACAATTTCTAGGCCCTTTACCTAGGATGAGCATGCAACCAAAATTGCAACTTGACCTGACCTAGGAGAATTTCCCATGACTGAAGATACTGAAAAAACTGTAGCGGTCGAAGACGAGTCGCTGTCTGATGACCAGCTGAAAGAGGTTTCTGGCGGTGTAGATTTTGATCAGCTGCGTCGCGATAACCTTGACAAAGACGCGTCTCGTCTCGATGAAATTCGCCGGGAAAACCTGGAAAAAGACTAGTCTCCCCATGGCCCCAGACCTGAACTCATAACGGGCTGAGCCACACCAAAGACGCAAATATGCCCCTGCTGATCGAGGTGGGGGTTTTTTTGATGGTGGGGGGCGATCGCCCCCCACCATCAAAAGGCCTAAAATTATCCCAAAGAGTTTCTTCAATCTAGCCAGAACATTCCATGAGCAATCGATATGCTTTTATTGGCGGTAGCCAGGGGCCGTGGCGCGTCACTGAAATACGGTCTGTTATCGGGGTCAATCTAGCGCCCGCCGAGCGGCTCAATATCGTCAATAGTGCCCTCGAATCGCCCCCCAACCCTAGCGCCTGGGTGCTCCAAAGTGTGGTCAGCAATGTGCGCTACGCCAAACGCCAAGAACTCGACACACTGCGAGCCGTACAGCCCACCCTCAATCGCTCAGAGGCCCTGACGGCGGTACTAATTCCGATCAAAAAAACAGCCCAGTGGTGGGCCTTGGCCCAAGATGAACGGCGAGCCATTTTTGAAGAAGAGTCGCACCACACCGCCGTTGGCCTAGAGTATTTGCCCGAGGTAGCGCGGCAGCTGCACCATTGCCGTGACCTAGAAGAACCCTTCGACTTTCTCACCTGGTTTGAGTTTGCGCCCGAGCATACCGAAGCCTTTAATGATCTGCTGAGGCGCATGCGCGACAGCCGCGAGTGGGAGTATGTCGAGCGCGAGGTCGAAGTGTGGCTGGTGAGAGCCTTGTAGGTAACCCTCGGCCAAATCACACCAGTCAAAGCAAGGTCAGCTTGGCGATAGGGTCTTTTTATTGGCAAATCGTTGGCAAAACTGCATTACTTCACGACAAACCGATAGGGCATCAGCGCATAGATGCCCCGAGGGTCGTTGAGGCTGCGAATCATCTGCGTATGATCAACGAACTGAAGCACCTGGTCGGTGATGGGGTCGTGGGCGGTGGCGCGGGCCGCGTCAGGACTGAGAAAAATTCGCAGAAACCGCTGCCACTCACCGGGTTCGGGATATTCTTGCAGCTTCCAGTCTTCGCCCAGCTCAGCCAGTTCGGCAGCGGCGGCGATCGCCCGGTCAATGCCCCCCAGCTCATCCACTAGGCCCAGATCTAGGGCGGCGGTGCCCGACCACACCCGCCCCTGGGCCAGCTCGGCCACCGCCGGCCGAGCCAAATCGCGCCCCTCGGCCACCCGGTCGAGAAAACTGTCGTAGATACTATCCACCGATCGCTGCAAAATGGCCAGCTCGGCCTCAGTTTTAGGCCGAGTGTTAGAGAAAATATCCGCCAGCTCAGCGGTTTTCACCCCGTCCCAGTTGACCCCCACCTTGGTGCCCAGGTCTTCTAGATTGAGAAAGATACCGTACACCCCAATGGAGCCGGTGATGGTGGTGGGCTGGGCAAAAATGGCATCGGCCTGGGAGGCGATCCAGTAGCCGCCAGAGGCCGCCACATTGCCCATGGAAACCACCACCGGCTTGCCCGCCTCGCGCACCAGCTGAATCTCGCGCAAAATCACCTCCGAGGCGGTGGCGCTGCCGCCGGGGCTGTTGACCCGCAGCACCACGGCCTTGACATCGTCGTCCTGGCGCAGCTGGCGCATCTGCCCGGCCAGGGCGTTGGCCGCAATTACGCCGCTCGGGCTAAAGCTGCCGCTGTCGCCGCCGTCAATAATCGGGCCTTCGGCGTAGACCAGGGCCACTTGGTTGTCAGCGCGGCGGCTCAGCAGCGGGTCTTCTACGGTTTTGGCGTAGCGGGCCAGGCCAACCTGGCGAAAGTCGAGGCTGCTGTCATCGTCGTCATCGTCGTCATTGACCTCGCCGGTAATGTCCCGCAGGGCGGCGATCACCTGATCTTCGTAGGCAATTTCGTCCGCTAGGTTTTGGGTCTCGGCCTCGGCCCCAAACAGAACCCCCTGGGTATCGGCGATGGTTTGCAGCTGCTGGGCCGACAGGTCTCTTGATGCAGCGGTGCTGGTCAGCAGGTTTTGCCACAGGTCGCCCAGCAGGCGCTGGGTTTGCTCGCGCTCTTCGGGGCTCATGGTGTCGCGAATCAGGGGTTCCACCGCCGACTTGTAGCGGCCCACCCGCGTCACCTGCACGCCGACCCCCAGCTTTTCTAGGGCCTCCGCCTGAAACATGGTTTCAGCGTAGAGACCGTTCATCTCAATTTCGCCAAAGGGGTTGAGATAGACCGTATCGGCTAGCGCCGCCAGGGCATACTCCGGCTCGGACCAAGAAATGTCGTAGGCCAGAATAGGCTTATCGGTGGCGCGAAAGGTCTCCAGCGCCTGGCGAATTTCCATTTGGCTGGCCGGGCCAGCGCCGACGCCAGCGCCGCTGCCCTTGAGGTAAAGGGCAGTGATGCGATCGTCCGTGGCCGCCTGCTCTAGGGCTAGCACCGCCTGGCGCAGGGTGATAGCGCTGGGGGTTTG
>JBBSLR010000466.1:0-3298 GCA_038255045.1 Phormidesmidales cyanobacterium | reverse complement strand
GCCCGCTGCATGGATTGCGGCACCCCCTTCTGCCACACCGGCATCACCATCAGCGGCATGGCCAGCGGCTGCCCCGTCAACAACCTGATCCCCGAGTGGAACGACCTAGTGTACCGGGGTCTGTGGCAAGAAGCCCTAGAGCGGCTGCACAAGACCAACAACTTCCCTGAGTTTACCGGGCGCGTCTGCCCCGCCCCCTGCGAAGGCTCCTGCGTGCTGGGCATTACCAGCCCCCCGGTGACGATCAAAAATATTGAGTATTCCATCGCCGAAAAGGGCTGGGAGTCGGGCTGGATCACCCCCAACCCGCCCCAGCAGCGCACCGGTAAGAAAGTCGCGGTGATTGGCTCTGGTCCCGCTGGCCTCGCCGCCGCTGCCCAGCTCAACTCCGCTGGCCACTGGGTCACCGTCTATGAACGGGCCGATCGCCCCGGTGGCCTGCTGATGTACGGCATCCCCAACATGAAGCTCGATAAGAAAGAAGTCGTCCAACGGCGGTTAGATGTTCTCGAAGCCGAGGGCGTCACCTTTGTCTGCAACACCGAGGTGGGCAAAGACATTTCGGCGGAAAACCTGCTAAAGGAGTTTGACTCCGTGGTGCTCTGCACCGGCTCCACCCGGCCCCGCGACCTGCCGATTGAGGGGCGCGATCTGGCGGGCATTCACTTTGCCATGGAGTTTCTCACCGCCAACACCCAGGCGGTGCTGGATGGCACCCCCGGCGACAACTACATCTCGGCAGCGGGCAAAGACGTGGTGATCATCGGCGGCGGTGACACGGGCACCGACTGCGTGGGCACCTCTATTCGCCACGGCTGCAATAGCGTCACCCAAGTCGAGATTATGCCCCAGCCGCCGGAGACGCGCTCCGCCGGGAACCCCTGGCCTGAGTGGCCCAAGGTCTACAAAATGGACTACGGCCAGGAAGAAGCCGCCGCCAGGTTTGGCGACGACCCCCGCGCCTACCTGACCACCGCTACCCAGTTTGAGGGCGATGACCAGGGCCAGGTCAAGGCCGTCCACACGGTGCAGATTCAGTGGGGCAAAGACGAAAACGGGCGGTTTGTGCCGCAGAACGTGCCCGGCACTGAGCAGGTGATCCCCGCCCAGGTGGTGCTGCTGGCCATGGGCTTCCTTGGCCCCGAGCAGCCGCTAGTCGATGCCCTGGGTCTAGAAAAAGATGGCCGCAGCAACGTCAAGGCCGAGCATGAGCAGTACACCACCTCAATTCCGGGGGTATTTGCCGCTGGGGATTGTCGCCGGGGGCAGAGCCTGGTGGTGTGGGCGATCAATGAAGGGCGCGGGGCGGCAAGGGAGTGCGATCGCCACCTGATGGGCACCACCGAACTGCCCTAGCCCTCTGCCCCAGCAACCAGGTTCCCTGCTGCGGAGGCTTTCGGAGGCTAAAATTTAGCTATCTCTGCTCAATTGCAGCTGCCTGTCTCCCCACGTTCCCCAAGGACTTTTCCCATGGCCAATGCCACCAATGTGCTGGGCACCGCCCTCGCGCCCTGCTGCACCGCCCCCATGACTGGCTTTTACCGCGATGGCTGCTGCAACACCGGGGCTGGCGATATGGGAGTTCACGTCGTGTGCGCCCAGATGACCGCTGATTTTTTGGCCTACACCAAGGCCCAGGGCAACGATCTATCGACCCCAGTGCCCGCCTTTCAGTTTCCGGGGCTAAAACCGGGCGATCGCTGGTGTCTGTGCGCCCCCCGCTGGCAAGAAGCCCTGGAAGATGGCGTTGCCCCCCCGGTGGTGCTCAATGCCACCCATGCCGCTGCCGTTGAACACGTTGGCCTGGCCGACCTAAAAGCCCACGCCCTCGACGGCAATTAAATCGCTAAGCCAAACGCACCGCCGTACCGCTGGCCGCCACCATCAGCATATTGCCGCCGTTGCTGATTTCTATCGATTCGTAGTCGATATCGACGGCGATAATGGCGTCAGCACCCAGTTCTTTAGCAGCCTGCATCATTTCCTTGATGGCGGTGTTGCGCGCCTGGCGCAGCGACTGCTCGTAGGCCCCTGCTCGGCCACCCACCACATCGCGAATGCCCGCAAAGAAGTCCTTAAAGATATTTGCCCCCAAAATCGCCTCCCCATTGACAATGCCGCAGTACTCAATCACCTGCCGACCGTCTACGTTGGGGCCTGTGGTTAAAATCATGGGTCTCCTCGGGCGATCGCCCGTTAGCACTACACAATCTGCATACTAATATCTAGCCACGGGGCGCGGGTCATCGGGGCGCTGCTAGAAATAAAGTCAACCCCTGTGGCGGCAATGGGTTCTAGGGTCGCTAGGGTGACATTGCCCGAAGCTTCTATTTTGATTTCTGGCCTGGCGGCACGAATGCGCGCCACCGCTACCCCCATAGTCTCCGGGGCCATATTGTCGAGCATGATCATGTCTACCGGGCAGGTCAGCGCCTGCTCAACCTGATCGAGAGAGCTGGTCTCAACCTCCACCGTCATCGGATAGGGAATCGCCGGACGAATCTGCGCCACTGCTGCCCCCAGGCCCCCAGCAGCGGCAATGTGGTTGTCTTTAATCATCACCGCATCGTCTAGGCCTAGGCGATGGTTGATCGCCCCCCCCACGCGGCTGGCATACTTCTCCAGCTGGCGCAGCCCAGGGGTAGTCTTGCGAGTATCGACAAACCGGGTTGGGGTAGCGGCCAAACAGTCAACGTACTGGCGAGTGGCCGTGGCAATACCGCTCAAGCGCATCACCAGGTTCAAAGCCACGCGCTCTCCGGTCAGTAGCGCCGCCAGGGAGCCGCTGATGTTGGCAATGGCCATATCTTTTTCGCAGGCGTCGCCCTCTGCCACCAGGGGCTGAAAGTCAATGGCGGCATCGAGCTGTTGAAACAGACGGCGGGCAAAGGGCAACCCCGCCACCACCCCAGGGGCGCGGGTGACCCAGATGGCCTGGCCTGGCCGCTCGACCAAAACGCCCAGCCCAGCGGTGGTCCAGTCGCCACGGCCGATATCTTCTTGTAGCCAGACTTGTAGCCATTCACTCAGGGCACTTTCGGGCACAGAAATAGGGCGCTGCACAGGCATAGGGGTTGAGTCTTAAAAACGTCATGGTCGCTTTCTTCATTAACCCAGACCGCTGTAACCCGCGCAATTTCTGCCACACCGAGAAATATTGTGTTAATTTACGCTTAATGCCGCTGTTACGGCAGGTGATCTTACAGATTTTGCCTTTTAGCACTTCAGGAGGTGATGCTCATGCAAGAGAGTAGTAAACGTATGGGTCTTCAGGTTGAGATCAGCCGGCTGTGCGCCG
>JBBSLR010000465.1:0-3302 GCA_038255045.1 Phormidesmidales cyanobacterium | reverse complement strand
AGTTGGCAAAAGCCCTCTGGCCCCTGCTGCAAAAACGATTCGGCCCGGCGCAGCTGCTCAGCCCGCCGTAGGCCGGTGACGGCCGGGTCGACAAAGACCTCTGCCAGGCTAGCTAAGGGCGATGCCCCCAGGGCTAGGTAGCGCGCCTGCCCACGGAAACTGCCCTCTAGCTGGGCCAGCCTAGGCATGAGACCAGCCTGCAAAATCGAAGTTTTACCGGCCCCCGAAGCCCCCACCAGGGCACAGAGACGACCGGTCTGCACTCGTTCGACCAGGGCTTGGGTAATGTCGTCGCGGCCAAAGAAAAACTCGCTGTGAGCCGCGCCAAAGGGAGCCGCCCCCGGAAACGGACAAAACCCGTAGCGCAGCTTCTGCAGGCGCTCTAGCAGCGGCAGCGGCGCGTCTGGCTTGGGGGTGGTTAGCCCGGCCATGCGGGTGAGGACAATTTCGCCGCCAGAGCTTTCAAACAGGGGCTGCTGTAACTCGCCCTTAAGCTCGCGGTTGACCACATCGGTCAGAGAGTGGCCGTTGACAATGCCGCCTTTGACTTTGTAGGGGTTTAGCCCCGACAGCAGCGCCTGGGTAAAGACGCTGTGATGACTATCGAGCGATTCGTAGGCGGCTTCATATTCGCGGGCGGCGGCCATAAACAGGCGATCGGTGCCAGCCCTAGCGCCGGGGTCGGCCTCAAGCATGTTAAAAAACTCACCGCTGTTGCAGCAGTCGAGCAAAATCACCCGCTGGCGCACGGGGCTTTCTTGCAGCAGCCGCCGCAGCCAGTGCAGCGACAGCCCGTATTGCCCCGCCGTCGGGTTAACATCACTGGTGGCCAAATAGCCTTCTTGAATGCCCGCCTGGCGCTGAAGGCCGTGGCCAGAATAATAAAAAATAGCGGCTTGAGGAATGTTTTTGCCCGCTGGCTTAAACAGTTTAATCAGCGCCTCTTCTAGCATGGGGGTAGTGACTATACCCCGCAGGCTAATCGCTGGTTTTTGATGGGTAATAGCCTCGGGCAGCCGCACCACACGGCATTCTCCAAAGCTTTCTAGACACCGAGCCATCGACTCAGCATCCTGAGCCGGTGCCTGCAAACTGGGCAGGTTTTGGTAGGCGTTTATTCCGACAACAAGCGCATCCCGTGACATTTTCCTCACACCCTGATTTAGCGTTCTCTAGATCTAATTGACTGACTAATAGAATTGGGAACATAGCAACTTTAGCCATTCATTTCAGGTGAGATTTCTACTGACCCAGCTATTAAATAACCCTAGGGAAATTCTCGAAACTGAGTGCTCACTCCTCGATGGGTTAAGCTTAGCGAAGCCCTAAGAATCCTCTAAGAGGGGTTAGACCCCTACAAAAGTTAACTTTCTAAACGATTATTTTTTTGAAAGTAAAATGTATGCGTATATATACGGAGGGCACGACTTGAGAGATTTTTTTGGCGGCGATCGCAACCGAGAAAACCGCAGCTAATAGTCTTTTTTGGGGTAAATTCCCTCAGCCTGGGAGATTTATCAGTAATTATCCAGAAGTAGTTTTGTACTTCGGTCAACTGGCCGAAGCAACCTATTTTTTGTGGAACTTGCTAAAAATGACCCGGCACTTTGCCCTTTTTGGGCCACGACTGCCTACTGTTTAAGGTCTGAACCTGAGCCTGTCTCGGGCCGCGCAAGGAGGATGTATTCACTCTTCTTTTAGCTGCTTTCGAGGCTAGATTTCGCCATGCCTACGCTATCTGTAGATAGACTTCGATGGGGTTTACCCTATATCTAGAACCTTATTAAAAGAGGAAAGCCCATGACCTGGGGAAAACGCCCGCTGGGGCCGCGATACTACACAGGCTGCTGTCTGGCGGTGGGGTTGTGGTTGGTTGCCGTTGGGGATGCTGCTCGGTCGATGGGCCAGGTGTCGATGATCCAGGTGCCGCCGCTAGAATGGCTCCAGACCGCTGACAGCCTGGTAACCACCTGCCAATTTGCCGACTTTGTTGAGACGGTAGACTTTGTGAATCGCCTGGTGGAGCCATCGGAGCGTCTGGGGCACCACCCTGACCTGGCCATTGCCTACAACCAATTGACCATTCGCCTCACCACCCACGATGCGGGGGGCATAACTGACTTAGACATTGCCCTGGCGAAGGAAATTTCTGCTCTCCAGACGGGGCAGTGTCAGCGGCCTTCTGGGTCTAGGGCTTGAGGCCTTCTATCCTCAAGGCCTAGGCCCAGTTGCCGGGCCAGGTGGTGACTAAAAACACGATCAGGCTGATTAAGGCAAGAACTCCCTGGAGAATGTTGCCCACTAGAGTGCCAACCACAATCGCCAAGCCCACCTTGGCTGATTGCTTAATGCGCTGAAGCAGCTTTAGCTCGCGGCGGTGCAAAAACTCGCCGATAAAGGCCCCCAGCACGGTACCGACCACCAGCCCCAGCAGGGGAATGCCCGTTGGCAGCAGGGGCAGCAGGCCAAACAGGCCCAAAAACATGCCCCCAAAAGCCCCAATTTGCCCCCAGCTGCTGGCCCCGACTCGTTGGGCACCCAGCACCCCGGCCAGGTAGTCGATGGCAAAACTGAGGATGAGCGCGCCGATCGCCACCCCCAAGGCCCACTTTAGCCCCACAAACCCCGCGACCAGACCCCACACTGCGATCGCGCCGACAATCAGCGTAATGCCGGGCATGGCAGGCACAACCGCCCCCACTACCCCCACCGCCATGACCAGCACTAGCAACCCGTACAGCGCCAGATGCCAAACTTCTGAGGCCTGCGGTGCGGCGGGCGCTGGCAAGCTGGCGATGCTGTGGCTCAGCGGAGCCAGATAGCTGCTGACGATATTGACCAGGCTAGACAGCCATTGGGTTACCTGATGGTAAAACCCGGAAAGGCCCTGGGGCGGCGGAGCGGGGGCGAGGGCTAACAAGACGGGCATAGAGAACATCCTGGAAAAAGCTACGGCCCTGGGGGCAGGGGTGAATATCAGGGGTGAATGTCATTAAGTAGGTCGGCTGGATTAAACGTAGCATGGGTTAGCGCAGCGTAACCCATGCTGGCTAAGGGGTTTGAGCTTTGTGAAGAGGCTAAGGGGTTTTACAAATAATTGCGTCCTCCTACTTAGTCTAAGGCCGATCATAGCCAAAACCAGACTCCCTAAAGGTAGGGCAACCCAGCCTGTGACTGGCCGTGATCGCCCGCCTAGGGTTCTGTCAAAGCTAAAAATGGGGGATCTGTAGGTTGGGTGCAACGAAGTGTTCGCGTAGCGTCTCCAGCGGAGAAACCCCAACAGCGGTAAGCCTTTGTTGGGT
>JBBSLR010000464.1:0-3304 GCA_038255045.1 Phormidesmidales cyanobacterium | reverse complement strand
TGCCGCCCAGCTCTGCGACGACGTAGGCATTCCCTACCACGGGGTCGTCAGCCGCGAGGTGTTTGAGCGCGAAATTATCAACTATTTAGTGGAGGGCTACGGCAGCGGCATTACGCCCCTGCCCTGCTCCCAGTGCAACCGAGCGGTCAAGTTTGGGCCGATGTTGCAGTACGCCAAAGCAGAGCTGGGGTGCGATCGCATCGCCACCGGCCACTACGCCCGCATCACCCAAAACCCTGACACGGGCCGCTACGAGCTGCGCCGCGCCGTCGACCCCACCAAAGATCAGTCCTACTTTCTCTACGACCTCACCCAGGAGATTTTGGCCAACTGCGACTTTCCCCTGGGCCACCAGACCAAGGTTGAAACTCGCCGCATCGCCGCCGAGCTGGGTCTGCACACTGCCGAGAAACCCGACAGCCAAGACCTGTGTTTGATCGAGCACCACGGCTCGATGCAGACCTTTTTGGATCAATACCTGGCCCCCAAACCCGGCGACATCGTGGATACCGAGGGCCGCATTATCGGCCAGCACAATGGCATTCACCACTACACCATTGGCCAGCGCAAGGGCCTGGGCATTGCCGCGCCCAACCCGCTCTACGTGGTGGGTTTTGACATGGGCAAAAATCACGTCATCGTGGCCGATCGCAGCGATGCCCACTGGCCCGACTGCACCGTACAGCGGGTCAACTGGGTCTCCATTGCCGCCCCCCAAGAGCCGATCAAAGTCTCGGCACAGATCCGCTACCGCAGCGAGGCCGTGGGGGCGACGCTGATTCCCCTGGGGTCTGAGGGCAGTGACGACCGCATTCGCCTGGTCTTTGACGAACCGCAGTTTAGTGTTACCCCCGGCCAGGCTGCCGTCTGGTATGACGGCGACCGGGTGCTGGGCGGCGGCCTGATTGAGGCGGCGGTGCCTGAGCTGTCTGCCCTCGCTGCCCACACCAGCCTTCTCAGCCACTGAGCCATTAACCGCCCCATTCACCATGCCTGAAAGTTTTAAAGACCAGCAGCACCCCCAGTACAAGAGCGATCGCCAGGTGGTGAGTCAGCTGTTGGCGGGCGAAGCCAGCGACTACAACCTGGTCGAGCTAGCCCGGCTGATGACTCGCTACGATGGCTTCCCCGGTGCCCGCGACATTCAGGCCGACCTCAAAAAAGCCCTCAGCCGCTGGCAGCTCACCGAGGCCGAACTGTTTGAGAAAACCCGCGCCATTCACCAGCAGGGTGAAGTCTATAAGGGACTGGGCCGAGGCCGTGAAGACTGGAGCTAAAGGGGAGAACGCAAAATGGGATTCCCCACCTCTCGATAGGGAATAGGCGTGGCAAAATTTAAGGAAATTCCAGGCCAATACTATGACCATCTCTGCCGCAACAGCACTCTTCACCTTTGAAGACTATTTAACCTATGATGACGGCTCTGAGAATCGCTACGAGCTAGTTGATGGGGAGCTAGTTGCAATGTCGCCACCGGCTATGGAGCATTTTTTAATTGCTAAATTCTTAGAGCAGGCGTTAGATAGCGAAGTTAAGAGACTTCAACATCCTTGGATGTGTTTTCGTGAGTCAGGTGTCAGAACGGGACTACGCAAGTCGCGGCTGACGGACGTAGCCATGGTCACCCTAGAGCAAGCTCAAGAATTAAAGGGCAGATCAGTTATTTTCTCCACATCACCGCTGCTAGTGATTGAAGTTGTCAGCCCCGACTCAGTAACCCGCGACTATCGCTACAAGCGCACAGAATACGCTGCCCTAGAAATTCCTGAATACTGGATTGTGGATCCACTCGAATCTAAGGTGACGGTGCTGACCTTTAACGAGGGGCTTTACGATGAAGCGGTGTTTGAGGGCGGTCAGTCACTGGTGTCGCCTACGTTGCCAGAACTGACGCTCACGGTGGAGCAAATTTTGGCGACGGGGGATTTGCCCTAGGGCCAGCGGTATACTAGCCAGCTATGAGCAAAGCTAGTTCTACCCAGGGGGCCGTTGCCGCCGGCCACCCCCTCACCGCCGAAGCCGGGGCCGAGATGCTGCGCCAGGGGGGCAACGCCTTTGATGCGGCGATCGCCGCTGCCTTCACCGCCTGTGTCACCGAGAGTGCCCTCACCTCACTGGCGGGGGGCGGCTTTTTGCTGGCCCACACCGCAGCGGGCGAGAGCCGGCTGTTCGATTTCTTTTGCCAGACGCCCAGGTCGAGGGAGATTGGCCGATCACCCGACTTCTACCCCATCCACGCCAACTTTGGTGATACCACCCAGGAGTTTCACATTGGTCTGGGGTCGATGGCGGTGCCGGGGGCGATCGCCGGGCTGCTCCAGGTTCACCAAAAGCTAGGGCGGCTGCCCCTAGCCACGGTGGTGGCCCCCGCCCAGCATTGGGCCACCGAGGGCACTGAGATAGAGCCTTTTCGCACCTACAGCTTTCAGATTTTGACCCCGATTCTTACGGCCACCGCCGAGGCTAGGGCGATCTATGCGCCGGGTGGCAGGCTGCTGACCCTGGGCGATCGCTTTTACCTGAGCGACTTCGCCGATTTTCTCACTGACCTAGTGCGCTACGGAGCTGACCTACTGTACCAGGGTGACCTGGCCCACCAGGTCGCCCAAGCCTGCCAAACCCAGGGCGGCTACCTGAGCTTTGAAGACCTGCAAACCTACCAGGTGATTGAGCGCGAACCTCTGGTCGTGCCCTACGGTAGCGCCACCCTGCTGACCAACCCGCCCCCCAGTTCCGGCGGCACGCTGATCGCCTGTGCCCTACACCTGCTGGCCCAGCTATCCCCGGCGCTGACGGACTACGGCAGCCCTCGCCACGTGGCGGCCCTGCGAGAGGTCATGGGGCTGACCAACTTGGCTCGCCAACGGGGCTACGACGACCACCTCTACCAAGCCGACATCGCGGCAGAATTTCTCAGCCCCGCCCACCTCGCTCCCTACCTGGAGCAGCTGCAAGATTTTCTCACCCAGGGCGGTAGCAAGTGGGGCAGCACCACCCACATCAGCGTGGTCGATAGCGAGGGCAACGCCGCCAGCCTCACCACCTCCAACGGCGAAGGCTCGGCCTACGTCATTCCCGGCACCGGCATCATGATGAACAACATGCTGGGCGAAGAAGACCTCAACCCCCAGGGCTTTCACCAGTGGCCGACCAACCAGCGGATGTCGTCGATGATGGCCCCGACGGTGGTGCTAAAAGACGGCAAGCCCTGCCTGGTGATGGGTTCGGGCGGGTCAAACCGCATTCGCACCGCTATTTTGCAGGTGGTGTCGAACGTGCTCGACTTTGGCATGGATATTGAAAC
>JBBSLR010000463.1:0-3310 GCA_038255045.1 Phormidesmidales cyanobacterium | reverse complement strand
TGGAGGGCATCGCTTACGAAACTGGCGGGCAGCTCTTCGGTGCCAACTTCCAGCAAAAATGTCGCCATAGAATTATGCGTTAACCGTGGGTTGGCCCATGGGGCCAGTGTTTAACCGTCGTGCCAGGGCTAGCCTGCCCATAGAACACCTAGCCTACAGAATACCTAGCCTATAGGATACCTAGCTCAGGCATCCGATTTTTTGGCCTCCCTAGTCTATCAAGCTTTTTGCCCAGGGCCGACGTATTGGTAGGTGGTCAAATAGCCGTGGCCCTTGACCATGACCTGGCCCACATCTTCAAAGGCGTAGTGGTGTTTGAGGCGCTCATAGGTGGCCTCGGTAATTTGAATTTTGCCCGGCGCGCCCTGAGACTCCATGCGGCTGGCGATGTTAACCGCATCGCCCCAGAGGTCGTAGCTAAATTTTTTAATGCCAATCACCCCGGCCACCACCTGGCCGGTGTTGATGCCAATGCGTAGCTGAAATTCCTGGCCGTCCTTGCGGGCAATGCGGGTGGCGGCTTCCTGCATGGCCAGGGCCATTTCCATCACGGCTTCGGCGTGGTCTTCACGGGGTAGGGGTAGCCCTCCCACCACCATGTAGGCGTCGCCGATGGTCTTGATTTTTTCGAGCTGGTACTGCTCGGCCAGGCGGTCAAAGGCCGAGAAGACTTGGTTGAGCCAGTTGACCAGCTCTAGGGGGCTAATCTGAGCCGCCAGGGGGGTGAAGTTGACAATATCGGCAAACAAAATGGTGACATTGTCAAAGCGCTCTGCTAAGGAACCCTCTAGCTGCTTGAGCTTGTCGACTACTGCCCGGGGCAAAATATTGAGCAGCAGTTGTTCTGACTTTTGCTGCTCTAGGCGCAAGGCCTGCTGGGCCTGCTCGCGCTCCTGCATTTCTTGCTGAAGCTGCTGGTTTTGGGCCTGCAGCAGCTGGGCCTGTCGCCGCAGCGCCTTTTGCAGGTCGGCCAGTAGATTGGTGGCGCTGCCCGCCGATACGGCCCGCTGGGCCTGCTGGCGCAGCCGACTCTGAAGCCGGTGGGTGGCGACCTGGGCTTTGATCCGGGCGGCGGCCTCTTCGGCCCAGAGGGTCTGGTCGATGTAGTCGACCACGCCAAACTCAAAGGCCCGCAGCCGCCGAGCTAGGGCCTGATCTTGCCCGACTACCACCACGGCCATCGGGCGAGTGCCGGGGCGCTTTTTTAGCCGGTGACATAGCCGCATGGCCGCCGTATCAAATTGATCAATCACTAGCAGAATTAAGTCGGGAGCGCCGGCCTCTGCCGCCGCAATGATGTCGTCTTCACCGCTGGCCTGACGCACCCCATGGCCCGCTGCCCGCAGCAGATCTAGCAACTCCGTCACCGGCCCTAGGGGGCTATCGGCCACCGGGGCCACTAAAATTACGCCTAGATCTGGCGAAGCGTTGGTCATGGAACCCTGGAGCAAAAATGACGGCCCCTGATACTATAAGCGCTGGCCCGGAGGCGCAGAACAGTCGCTGGAGATGCACCCTAGAATTGAAACTGTAGCCTGTGCGCTGGTCAGACCCCTAACCTACGGCCTTCAGCTAGGGAATGTGCCTCAGTTATAGCGCTCTCTGGATCATTCATGGTTGAATCAAAAAAAACAGCCAGTTTAGCCCAGCAAACTAGCGCCCATGGTTCTTTATGCCCATGGTTCTTTTACCTATAGGTCTTTCCGACGGCGTCTAGCTCAGGTCTTAGTCCTATGACACTGTGTGAAAATCCGTTTCTGGCCCTCAAGGCGCGGCTGGTGGTGGTGAGTTTCTTTGTAATTTCTCTTGGCTTAGCCCTGATATTTGGCACGCTGGGCGCTCTAGAGCTGCTGCCCATCCAGGGAGATGACCCCCTGGTGGCCCCGATTCTCTACAGCCTGATCTTTGTGGGGCTGTGCGGGTCGATTTTATTGGCTGCGAGGCGGGTGCCGCTGCGCCTCGCGGCTCTCTTTGGCCCCTGGCCCGTGCGGCTGGCCTGGGTGCAGCTGCTGTGGTTGGTGGGCGGGTTGTTTTTGTTCTCTCTGGGGGCGTTTCAGGTGTCGTACCTGGGGTTGTCTTGGGTGGCCCCGGCGTGGGTGGAGTCAACCCTCCAGCAGTCGCTGCTGCTGTCTGCGGAGCAAGCGACAGACCCTGGTTTGTACAATGCCCTGATGCTGGTTTCGGTGCTGGTGGTAGCCCCCGTTGCTGAGGAGTTTATTTTTCGCGGCGTGCTGCTGCACCGCTGGGGGGTGAAGTGGGGCATTCGCCCGGCGATTGTGCTGACTTCGGTGCTGTTTGGGGTGCTGCACTCTCACTTAGTGGGGCTGTTTATGTTTGGGGTGGTGATGTCGCTGCTGTACTTGAGCACGCGATCGCTGCTGGTACCGATCGCGGCCCACGCGCTAAATAATGCGATCGCCTGGGGGGTAGACTTTCTGGCTACCCAGCCCGCAGCTAACTCCATCGACACCCTGGCAGAGTTTCGCTCTAGCTGGTGGCTGGGCGTAATCTGCCTGCTGGTTTCGGCCCCCTGGCTGCTGCGCTATGTGGCCTATCACTGGCCTGCACGCAGAGCGCTGCTGCCCTATTTCGCGAACCAGGGCTGTGAATCTGAGCTGCCGCCCATTACCTGAGTATTACCACCGAACCAGGCGACCCGCCCAAGGTTCAAATTGTCCTGGGTTCAGTAATTCTCTGGACGTCGCTGGCCCGCAAACCGACGACAATGAATTTAATTCTGAAGAACGCGTGCAGGCTTAGCTCTGACGGCTCACTTGGGGGCATTTGAACCCTGGAGCTGGTCTGTTTGAAAGGCGTTTTTGCAGGTCAAGGTGTC
Organism: Phormidesmidales cyanobacterium; assembly: GCA_038255045.1. Taxonomy (GTDB): domain Bacteria; phylum Cyanobacteriota; class Cyanobacteriia; order Phormidesmidales; family Phormidesmidaceae; genus Nodosilinea. The sequence goes on along the minus strand of JBBSLR010000463.1, from coordinate 474 downwards.
TGACTCCAGGGGGCTTTCAGGGGTCAGACACTTTTATTTTTGGGGTAGTTCACTCCGGTGGGTGATCCTGGTTGTGTGGTTCCGAGCTAAAGTCCTGCTTCCCTAGGGGAGTGGGACTTTGGCGATCTTGGGCGTGGGTGGGTGAGTGAGTGGATGAGTGGGTGGGTAAGCGGGTGAAGGGAATGATTTAGCGCCCGGCGGGGGCTAGATCATTCTAAAGTGAGCTATTGTAGCCATCGCCTACCCCAACCATCGCCTACCTACCCCTGTTAAGGTGGCCCAGACCGCAGGTCGGGATCGCCAGATTGGCCGCTGAGCCTGGGACTTTCAATCCTAGGCTCCAAGCAGAAATCCTCTGAAGAGGATTGGGGGCCGACTCCCCAGTCTGCTTTAGCAGACTTGAGCGATCAGCCAGGGAGTTCACTCCCTGGTGGTCGTAGCCGAAGACCGGCAAATCATCACCGTTCTGGAGAT
>JBBSLR010000462.1:0-3312 GCA_038255045.1 Phormidesmidales cyanobacterium | reverse complement strand
GACAAGCTGTTGCACAGCTGTCACGTGGTTGGCACCCCCGGCTCGGGCTTTGGGGCGGCGGGCGAAGGCTACTTCCGCATCTCGGCCTTTAACAGCCGCGACAATGTGAATGAAGCCATGGGCCGCGTCACCGAAAAGTTTCGGGTTTAGTGACTACTTGTTCGATGTAGGGTGGGCATTGCCCACCAGTGGCCAAACTATTCCCGAAACGCCCATAGGCTGAGGGGCTTCGGCCACAACCACCAGGGAGTGAACTCCCTGGCTCACAGCAAAAGTCTGCTCAAGCAGACTGGGGAACCCGGCTCCCAATCCTCTTCAGAGGATTTCGGCTTTGAGCCTAGGACTTCTAGTCCTAGGCTCAGCGGCCAATCCCAGGGATCGACCCCTAAACCTGGCCTCACCCTGACAGGGCTGGGTGCATAACGCTAGGGCGAGGCTCCGCCAACGCGAAGCAATACATCAACAGGAAAGGTGGCAATTGGTGTCTTATTTTGTTGCGAGTTTCTGATGCGAATTGTCCAATGTGATCTAGAACGCCATGGTGAAAAGATTCTAGCGATTTTGAATGATGCCATTCTTAACTCTACGGCGCTCTACGATTACCAGCCTCGACCCCCTGAAGTGATGGCCGCTTGGTTCAACACCAAGACAGAGGGAAACTTCCCCGTGATCGGTATTGAGAATGAGTCACGCGACCTGATCGGTTTTGGCAGTTACGGCACATTCAGGGCCTGGCCAGCCTACAAGTATTCGGTCGAGCACTCGATTTACGTTGATGCTCGGTTTCGCGGCCAAGGAGTCGGGAAGCGTTTGCTCCAAGAACTCATCGCCACCGCCCAAGCGCAAAATTATCATATTCTCGTAGCAGGTATCGACGCCACCAACTCAGGGAGTATTCACCTCCACGAGAGTTTAGGCTTTATTCACTGCGGCACCATTCGACAAGCTGGGTTCAAATTTGGCCGCTGGCTAGACTTGTCCTTCTATCAGTTAGTGCTGCCCACGCCGGTTGCTCCCGTGGATGGCTAAGGATGGATACCGTGCCGTTCAACTCCATTATTCACGGTCCCAATCGTACTTTGTCCCAATGTGTTTTGTCTCAATGTGTACTCTGAAAGAAGCTCCAATATGTTAACCATCGCGCTGCCCAAGGGCGGCATGCTCAAAGACAGCATTCAGCTGCTGCAGGCCGTCGGCCTCGACTTTAGCCTGTTCTTAGACAGCGCCAACCGACAGCTGCAAATTACTGAGCCTACGGGCCGGGCCACCGGGCTGCTGGTGCGCGCCCAGGATGTGCCCGTATATGTAGAGTATGGTCAGGCGCAGCTGGGGATGGTCGGCTACGACGTGCTGCGCGAGAAAAAGCCCGCTGTGGCTCACCTAGTCGATCTGGGCTTCGGTGGCTGCCGCCTGTCGGTGGCGGTCAAGACCACTAGCCCCTACCGATCGGCCCTAGATCTGCCCGCCCACAGCCGGGTGGCGTCTAAGTACGTCAACAGCGCCCGCGACTACTTTCAAAGCCTCGATCTGCCGGTAGAGATTGTGCCCCTCTATGGCTCGGTAGAGCTAGGGCCGATTACGGGGATGTCGGAGGCGATCGTCGATCTGGTCTCGACCGGCAAAACCCTTAAAGAAAATAACCTGATGGAGCTGGAGGTGCTGTACCAAAGCAGCGCTCGGCTGATCGCTCACCCCCTCAGCTATCGGGTCAACCCCTACGGCCTGAAGGGCTTGATTGATCAGGTGCGTGAACAGACCGAAGCAATTGCGGCGTAGGTAGCTGAGCGCATTTGGGTGGCACAGCGACTTAGTTGCAGCTGACCGCTGCTAAACCCTAGTGGTCTGTCAAGACTAAATTTGTAGGTTGGGTGGCGCGATAGCAGAACCCAACAAGGCTTACTGCTGTTGGGTTTCGCTCCGCTGCACCCAACCTACGAGAACCCTAGTTTTTAGTCTTGATGCTGCACCAGTGAAATTTGGAGGATTGGAGAAACCGTTTGACTTCACCACAGGCAAAGCCTAAGTTGGCCTTCTGGCAGCTTTGGAATATGAATGTTGGCTTCTTTGGTATTCAGTTTGGCTGGGGACTGCAGATGGCCAATACCAGCGCTATTTTTGAGCATCTGGGGGCCGATGCCGATCAAATTCCGATTCTGTGGCTGGCTGCCCCTCTCACCGGACTTGTGGTGCAGCCCATCATCGGCAACCTCAGCGATAACACCTGGGGGCCTCTAGGTCGTCGCCGTCCTTACTTTTTAGTCGGGGCTATCTTTGGCGCTGCGGCGCTGCTGTGGATGCCGAATGTGGGCAGCCTTTGGATGGCCGTGGGCTTGCTCTGGATTTTAGACACCGCGGCCAATGTCAGTATGGAACCCTTTCGGGCCTTTGTGAGCGATCTTTTGCCTCCCCAGCAGCGCACTAAGGGGTTTACCATGCAGAGCCTGTTCATTGGCCTGGGGGCAGTGCTGGCTTCTGCAATGCCGTGGTTGTTAACCAATGTCTTTGGGGTGTCAGAAGGTGCCACCGAGAGCGTGCCGTTGGTGGTTAAGATTTCCTTTTATACCGGGGCAGCGTTTTTTCTAGGCACCGTTTTGTGGACTGTTTTCACCACTGAAGAACGGCCTCCCCGCGATATGGAAGCTTTTAAGGAGCAGCAGGAGCGCCGTCTTGGGGTCGGTGCCACGGTTCGAGAAATTATCACGGCCTTTCAGCAAATGCCTGAAACGATGCGGCAGCTGGCCTGGGTGCAGGGGTTTAGCTGGTTGGGCATGTACTGCGTCTTTTTGTACTTTCCTCCGGCAGTGGCCCACAACTTATTTGGCGCATTTGAGGGGGCTTCGCCCCTCTACAGCCAGGGCATTGAGTGGGCCGGTATCTGCATTGCGGCCTACAACGCAGTTTGTTTTGGGGTGTCGTTTTTGCTGCCTCGCTTGGCTGCTGCGACCAGTCGCCCCATCGCCCATGCGCTGTGTCTCACCTGCGGCGGCTTGGGGCTGATCTCTCTGTGGTTTGTGCCGTCGCCGCGCTGGGTGCTGCTGCCCATGATTGGCTTGGGGGTGGCCTGGTCAAGCATTCTATCTCTGCCCTATGCCATGCTGGCTGGGGCTTTGCCCGCCCGCAAAGGGGGGATTTATATCGGCATTTTTAATATGTTTATTGTGCTGCCCGAGATTATTATTTCGTTGGGCCTGGGGTGGATTATGGCTAACCTGCTTGACAACAACCGTTTGCTGGCGGTGGTGTTAGGCGGCATTTGCCTTTTGATTGCAGCGCCCCTAACGCTGCGGGTGAAAGAGGCAACGCCACAGCCAG
>JBBSLR010000461.1:0-3318 GCA_038255045.1 Phormidesmidales cyanobacterium | reverse complement strand
CAGGGTCATGCCCCGCTGGTGGGCCAGCTCCACGGCGGCGGTGAGGGGGTCCCAGCCTTGGGTGAGGGGGTTTTGCTCGGGGGCGACCTGGCTAGGGTCGATGGTGTAGCCCGCGTTGACGGTCTCAAAGAAAACGGTGTTGATGCCCGCGGCGGCCAGTTTATCGAAGATTTCACTCAGCCCCTGGGGCGATCGCGCCCGCACAATGGTGCCGCGATCCAGCCAGATGGCGCGCACTTCGCCCTGGGCCACTGATCGCTCGGTGGGAAAGTTGTCCCACAGGGCCGATCGCGCCGCTAGCCAGCGATCGCGCACCTCACCGTGCTTGCCCGCCGCCAGCAGCCCATCCCACTCATTCAGCAATGTTTGGGCCTCGCCTAGGGTGGGGTGCAGCAGCGTCTCTCGGCCAGAGACATTCACCGGCTCGGCGGCAGCGGTGAGCAGGGTCGGGCGCTCGGGCAGAGCTAGAACTGTAGATACATCTAGAGAATTCGCCATGATCAGAGCGCTCTCGAAGCGGCCAATCAGGTTTCTTAGCTCTTGCTGCATAGCCGAAAATACCACCGGGCTGGGGGGCCGCCCGGTGGGCGATAGCTCAATCACCGCCGGGGCAATGCGCTCTGCCGGGTCGCCTGACTCGGGGCTGGGGGCATCGGCGGCGGGAGCCTGGGGATTGGTCTGGATAGTTCTAGGCCGCTGGGAGGGCGGCAGCGGTGGCCCCGTCGGCACCTCGGTGGGTCGCCGCCCTGGGCGAGGAGGTGGCTCAACGGCGGGCACGAGGGGAAAGCCCTCTGCGGCGGGATCGCTGTTGAGGTCGAGGTATAGCTCTAAATCGTCGGTGAGGGCGGCAGATTGCTCTACCCCCGCTGCCGGAGGATTGGCCTGGGCCAAGGCCGGCAGCCCTGGGACGCCCCAGCCACCAACTAAGCCTGCAATTGCCACCCACCCAAGGCCCGGCTGCTGCGTCACGATCTCATCACTCCATTGCACGGCGCTCATTGTGGCACAGGCCAGCCTAAGCGGCGCTGACCTCGGGGGCGATCGCTAAACAGCAGCCAGTAGCAGACCAATCCACCACTCGGCCTAGGCGCTACACCACCCTTCAGTAAACCCACTCAACCTCACTCGTTCCCACGCTCTGCGTGGGAATGCCCTGGTGGCGCTCCAGCGCCCAGCCTTTGGAGGCCGCAGAGCGTCGGGGGGGCGTGTCAACGCGGGAGCGTTGGCACGATGGCTGGGGAAGGGCTACTGAATGGCCTGATCGACAACGGCCTCGGCCAGGTGCCGCCGGGTGTCATCGGCATGGGCCAGGCGGGTTTTGAGCTGGTCGCAGAGGGCCATGAGGGCATCGACTTTTTGGACGATGCGGTGTTGTTCAAGCACTGATGCCAAAGGGACTGGAGCGAGCTTTAATTTGTCTTGGGATATATTCATTTGGCTTTCAGCCATGCCAGATTTTGCTTTTTCTAGATAATCCGAAGTGACACCAGTATTTAAACAGAGAGACACAAACCTCTCAGACATTCCGACTTCAAATAAGTGAAACCTGATTATTTTGTCCGATATCATTAATCTTGGTCGAGTCTTGCCAACAAGACATGAGATAGCAACTCTATTCTTAGGGCCTGCCCTGGTTATAAGAATGTCACCTTTTTGAACTTCATACTGTGGTTTTGGTTCTTTATTTTCAGGTAGTGCCTTATTTTCGTTTTCTTTATATTCCATCACTTGGACGGCAGTTGTTTTCAGAACGCCCCATGAATCGAGATCCTTCGCTTGTTCTGGTGGACATGCTGGACTCCAGCCAGCATCCATAACGCTGACGAGTTCTCCAAGCCTTACCCATTGCCATCCATTTGGTAAATGATGTAATTCTTCATGGGTGATTTTCTGCAAAACCCTCGGCTTCTTAATCTTTCCTTCCTTCACCAATCGCGCTTTTTCGGCGGCGATCTTTTCTAGCAGCACGCTGGCGGGTTCGTCGGTGGGGTCTTGGGGCACCAGGCGGCCCATAACGGCGTGTTGCAGAATGGTTTGCTTGAGGCGATCGCAGCTGTGCTCGGTGGTAAACAGCGTATCGAAGTGGGCGGCGAGGCGGTTCCAGTTGTCGGCGAGTTCGGCGGCGCTGTCGGCCTGGGTGAGGGTGTCGAGTAGGGTGTCTACGAGGGTTTCGTGGGCGGCGAGGTGGTCGAGGGTGTGGTTTTCGATGCGATCGCACAACCCCATCAACTCATCCACCTTCTCCACAATCCGCCGCTGCTCCGCAAGGGGAGGAATCAACAAAGGCATCAGAGAAAGTTTACCAAGATAAATCCCCTTCTGAGCAGTTCCTTTTCCGTGTTCATCGTAGTAGGAAAGACAAGATGGCGCGACTAGTTGGCTAGCAAGAAATTGTGGATTTATGATGGTTCCGATGACAGCAACGCTTCGCTGAAGAACAAATTTTGGACTATTCTCTGGAACAACCGCAGATCTACCAAGCGAGGCCACAATAGTTAGAAGCACATCGCCTGAAGTGATTAAAGTTCTGGCATTTTCTCTTTCAAAATCTTCTTCTGTAACAAATCGAGAGGGTGATTTAAAGTCAACTTCTCCATAATTAACGTTCTGGCTACTTAGCATAGGAAAGCCATACCCTGAGTCCTTAGGAGGATTATGCGAACCATCCGTTAACTTGTAAGCAATTTCCCCTAACTGCTTGTACAACCAACCTTGAGGCAACTCAAACGGCTTCTCATCCTCCACAATCTTTGGCAGCGCTTTGGGCTTTTTAATCTTCCCTTCCTTCACCAGTCGCGCTTTCTCAGCGGCAATCTTTTCTAGCAGCACGCTGGCGGGTTCATCGGTGGGGTCTTGGGGCACCAGCTTGCCCCGCACCGCCAGTTCTAAAATCAGCTCGCGCAGCTTTTTTAGCCCCGTTAGCTCTAGCTTGCCGTTGCGGCCCCGGCCACTGGTGGTTTTGTGGGTGGTGGCGCTCGTCCACAGGTCGAGCTTGTCGGTGATCAGTTGCTCTACGGTCACGGGTAGCAGTAGTAAGAGGTAAACAGCAAGTTTCAACCGTCGCCCCCCTTTTTAAGGGGGGATCAAGGGGGGATCTACCCCTCACGCTACACACCGATCAACGCCTTCTGTGTGTTGTTTGAGGCAAGAATTGTGATCCCCCCTGCCCCCCTTAAAAAGGGGGGTTAGTGCTCGGTTAGGGCGCTAGCGCTGCCGCCAGCACCTCGCAGAGCTGGTTTCGCAGGGTTTGTATTTCGCCCTGCTGCTGAGCATACAGCGCCAGCAGCTCGTCGGGGTCGTGGTTCACCTGGTCGCCCT
>JBBSLR010000460.1:0-3322 GCA_038255045.1 Phormidesmidales cyanobacterium | reverse complement strand
TGCTGCGCCAGACAAAAACCAGTGCTTTAGCCTCTGCGCCCGCAGTACAGCGGTGCTGGCCAACCCCTTTCCCTGCAAGATTCGCATGCTGGGGTCGGCGGCCTACAACCTGCTGCTGGTGGGGGCGGGCGGGGCGATCGGCGCGGTGGAGGCGACCCCTAAAATCTGGGATATTGCGGCGGTGTGGGCGATCGCCCAGGCTGCCGGAGCCACCTGGGTGCCCCTGGATGACATCGAGCCGTTTCCGCTGGCGGTGGGCAAGGATTACAGTACCTGCCCCTACCCCACCCTGGCCGTCGCCCAAAAATCTTTGATAGAGACCTTTCGACCTTTAGTGAAGCAGGTAGCAGATTTCTCCACAACCCGCAGATCACAGCGGCACGCTACTACGAGCTGATACTGCGTCACCTGCTGTCGGCCTTTACCGGAGAGGCAATTCTCCTGACGCTGGATACCAGCATGCTGTGGGATCAATTTTGTCTGATAGAGGTGTGCTTGGCCTGGGGTGGCCGCTCCTTTACCCTGGCTCAATTGGTCTTGGAGCATGGCAGTGCCATGGTGGGTTTTGAGCAGTATCGACCTGTCTTGGAGCGGGCTCAACAGGTGCTGCCCCCAGGAGTACAGGCGACCTTGCTGGCTGACCGGGGCGAAGCCCTGATGTAGATACGTACACCTCTGGGGCAGCCCTGTGAGGGGCAGGATTACAAGGGGGTAAACCTGCATCAGTGCAGCGTTAGCGCCTTCTACAAAGACAACGACAGCTTTCCTGGAGACCTCCTAAGGACTATAGATCAGGTGCCCCAGGGGATTCTTGCCGGGGCGGCGGCACCCGCTCAAACGGCTGATGTTTTATGGCCCACCAGCCCACCATCGCCCCTCCAGCGACGACACAAGCCACGGCAATACCGCCAACCCAATAGGAGGCCCAGGGCTTTTCTTCGGTTTTGGCGGTTGGTGGGGAATAGCGGTTAAAAATTTCATCCGTTAGCCACTCTGCCGTCGCTTTGATGTCGTGAATTGGGGTAGGCAGTAACTCCAGGTATGCGCCCTGGCGAATCAGGTGGCCGACAGTGCCGTTCACCTCAAAGCGGTTAAACAGGTTAGCGACACTGTCGCCCATGCCCAGCTTGAGCAGCGACCCGCGCAGGGTTACCTCAACCGGCTTGAGGGGCTGATCGGTGGCCAGGGCGTAGAGGTTGTGGGCGATGCCTTCCCCCTGCTGGTAGGCCACCTGGGCGGTGGGCGGCAGCGACTGGCCCTCAGCCCCGGCGCAGTCGCCCCCGGCAAACACCTCAGCATAGCCGGGCAGTTGCAGCTCGGGATTCACCCGCAGGCGGCCGTGCTTGTCGCGGTGGTCGTCAGGAATATCCAGCGTCTTAATTAAGGGATGGGTGCCGGTACCAGCGGTCCAAATGACGGTGTGGGTCGGTAGGGTTTCGGTTTTGTCACCGGTTTCGTAGGTGAGCTGTTCGGCGGAAACAGCCTTCACTGCGGCGTTGAGCCGAATATCTACGGGTACGGCCCGCTGTTGCAGGGCTTGTTCCGCCGTCTGGCGCAGCTGGCTGTTGATGTCGCCCTCCAGAATGGCGTCGCCCCGATTCATTAGCACGATGGAGAGGTCTTGGGGATCGCCCCCCAGTTTGGCGTACCACAGGGGCAGCAAATCGCCGAGGGTGGCCGCCATCTCGACCCCAGAGGGGCCTGCCCCCACCACGGCGATCGTCAGCAGGGCGCGGCGGATTTGGGGATCGTCGCACTGGGCGGCAGCTTGCAGGCAGTGGTGCAGGTGCTGGGTGAGGGCGATCGCATCCTCCTGGGTGCGAAAGGCAAAGGTATACTCCTTCGCCCCCCCAATGCCAAAGTAGCTGGTGACACTGCCCAGGGCCAGCACCAGGTGGCCATAGTCGTAGTGCAACCCCGACTCCAGAGAAACCCGCTGCCGCTTCAGGTCAATCTCTTGCACCGTACCTTCGATCACGCTCACCGACTTACCTTTCAGCAGCGACTCGTAGGTGGGACAAACCTGGTCATCCTGCATTTCCTCGCTCATGAGTTCGTAGAGCAGGGGCTTGAAGGCAAACCGCTCATTTTGATCGATCAAATAAATGGGGTGGGGGTAGTCCCTACGACCCAGGTGCAAAGCCGTGAACAACCCGGTGAAGCCACCGCCAAGAATGATTGTAGGTCGTGGATCCTGGGCCATGGGGGATGCGTTAATGAGGGGGAACCCTGGGATTAATGCTTCTAGGCATTCTCTAGCCGCCCAAAGAAGTGCCTCTGTGCAGGCATCTGTCGGGCTATCAGGCCAGGGCTGTGTTGGGGTCTTGGTTCTGGTGAATTAACTGGGCGGCGGTGTTGTGGAACCCAAACTGGCCGCCCAACTGGGTTCCCAGGGTGCCGTGCAAAAACAGCAGCCCCAGCATGGCCAGCCCCACCAGCAGATAGCTCCACTGCACTTCTCGGGGCTTCGTAGTAGGGCTGAGCCAGCCCCGCCTCTAACTGCCCAAAAATGACGGCGACAAACACCGCCACAGAGGCCACAAACCAGTTCCAAAAGCTGACCTCAAACAGCCGATGCCGATGGGTGAAATAGCCAACGACATCACAAACAAACGCAAAAGCCACCATCGCCACCACAAACTGCACAACGATGGGGTGCAGAGGGTCTGGATAAGGCAGATTTTGCTTATTTAGTGCCAGTAAAGCCATCATGTCCAGGATTGCTAAGTGGGTTAACCTAATTAAACGCAGTCGTAAATCGCTGGAAGCCTTGTGGTACCGTGATCAGCGTGCTGATTACTTAGGTCTACCTACTTATTGAGATTTTGCCATAGCCCTATGTCAAGCTTGGACTAAGCCTACGTCAGGCAATAAAAATAATAGAAATAAAACTGATCTTCAAAGGGTCGTACAATCTTTTCAACAAAAATCGTCTTTTCAACAAAAATGGCGCTGACTGGAACGGCACCGCCTGCCCCACCCGGTTGTGAGCAGCAACGCGCCCCTGCTGGAGGGCCAAGCGCCAGTGCTCAATGCAAACGGTCTCACCCGTTAGAAAGTATAAAAATTATCGGAGCACCGGTGGTCGGGGTCGTTAGCCGAGTCGGATTGTCAATAGGCCTTGCTTAGAGCAGTGCGGTCATAGGGTAGTTCGCCGTCAATTTGAGGATCTAGATCTCCCTCTCTCAGAGGCTCTCTGCTGAAATCTTCTGAGTCTGGGATATTCCCGTGAGTTAGGTCCCTCCCCATTCCCAATATGAGCTCTCCCCGATCGCAGATCTCCAACTAAACTATTCTGATACCTCACTAGTTCCTCAGCCAG
>JBBSLR010000459.1:0-3325 GCA_038255045.1 Phormidesmidales cyanobacterium | reverse complement strand
CGGCGGATATTGGGGCATCAAGTTTGACAAGGGTTCTTTTTTGGTCGATAGCCAGTTTCTAGAGCAAACAGAAACCCCGGCAGACCAAGCTACCGAGGCGGCTGATTAATGGAGACCTCTGGGGTGTACTTTACCCGCATCAGATCTGCCCCATGGGGGTTGTTAAGTTGCGGGGGGCTGAGGGGACATTAAGCCGGTGAGGCTTCAGGCTCCGTAGTTTCGGCTGTCGCTTCTGCCCCAGGTTCGCTGTCGGTGGGGGCCGTGGCCTCTACTTCTGGCTCTTCCGCAACCGCTTCTTCTACAACCACCTCTTCCGCAGCTACTTCTTCTGCAACCGCCTCTTCAGCAGCTACTTCTTCTACAACCGCCTCTTCTTCTGCAACCACCTCTTCCGCAGCTACTTCTTCGGGCAATTCTTCGGCTTTGGGCTTAGGTCTGGGGCCACGCATCAGCGCGGGGGCAATACCGGGCTTGCGATCGCCTTCATCGCGGTCTCGACCTCTGCCGCCCCGACCCTTGCTGGGGCGGCGATCTCCGGTGCCGCGTTCGCCGCCGCTGCGCTCGCCGCCGCTGCGATCTCCGGTGCTGCGCTCGCCGCCGCTACGTTCGCCAGCGCTGCTATCTCCCACCGTAATAATTTTCTTTTTGGGTTTTTCAGGGGAGGTATTCGGAGTGTCTGCCATGACTTTCTGTTGTTTAACGCCGTGGCGATCTTACCCCGAATCTGGGTCTGACCTCTGGAGCTGACCTAAATTGGCGCTGGGTTCGCCGCAGTCTAGCCATCGCCAGAACGGTTTGGCTATTCCGTACCCCCCTGGAGCGATGGCTTTACGCCATGGCGCTGTCCCAGTTTTTGCCACTGGTTTTGGCCACGGTCAGGAGCCGATAGCCTAAGCGCGATGGCCATCGCGATAAAACCCAGCACGAAGTAGGCAAAATAGTGGAACAGCCCGACCTGCTCTATCCATCGACATATCCACCGACAAGAGTGAGTAAACTAAATAAGACTTCTAGATAAGATTTTTAGATTAAAACTTTGTAGATGAGACGCTACAAATCTCATTTACCCGCTGGATTGATTCACCGCGATCGCTGCCCCACCTATGCCCCAAGCTTCCCCAGAGCCGGTTCTGCCTTCAAAGCATCCCCCCCCGCATCTCGTTGCCCAGGAGGCCGCCCCAGAGGCCACGAGGCTAGAGGCCCTGGGGCGGTACGACATTCTAGACACCCCGCCGGAGGCGGCATTTGACCGCATCACCAGTTTGGCGGCGCGGCTGCTCAACGCCCCCACCGCGTTTATTTCGCTGGTGGATGAGTCGCGGGCTTGGTTTAAGTCTAGCTATGGGTCTGAGCTATCAGAGACGCGGCGTGACCTGGCCCTGTGCCGCTATGCCCTGCTGTCAGAGCAGGTGCTGGTGATTCTCGATGCCAGCCAAGACGAACGGTCGGCCAAAAATCCCCTGGTGCAGGCGGAGCCAGGGCTGAGCTTTTATGCCGGAGCACCGCTGATCAACCGGGAGGGGTTGATCTTGGGCACGCTCTGTGTGGTCGATGGCCAGCCGAGGCAGAGCTTTAGCCCAGAGCAGCAGGAGGTGCTGGCCGATCTAGCGGCCATGGTCATTGACGAACTGGAGCTACGCCTAGCCGCCCGCAAGATGGCTGAGATCGATAGGGCTCTGCTGGCGATTACCCAGGGGGTGTCTAACCGCACCGGCGAGGCCTACTTTGAGGCGCTGGTGCAGCACTTTACCCAGACCCTAGGGGTCGATTACACCTACATTGGGCTGCTAGGAGGCGACCCAGCCGACATGATTCAGACCCTAGCGGTTTGCGCCGGGGCCGAGATCGTTGAGAATTTTGCCTATCGGCTGACCGGCAGCCCCTGTCAGCAGGTGATCGAGAGCCGTCAGCTGTGCTGCTACCCCAGCGGCGTGCAGGCGCAGTTTCCCCAGGCTCCGCTGCTGGCCTCCATGGGCATCGAGAGCTATGCCGCGATCGCCTTTTATGACTCTCAGAACCAGGCGCTGGGGCTGCTGGTTATGATGGGCTGCAAGCCGCTAGCCAACCTGCATCTCACCCAGGCGCTGCTGCCGATCTTTGCTCTGCGGGTGGCCACTGAGCTAGAGCGCCAGCACACCGATATCGCCCGGCAGCAGGTGCAGCAGCACCTAGAGCAGCTGGTGACCCAGCGCACCGCCGAGCTGTCTCAAACCAACCAGCGGCTACAGCGAGAGATTGCCGAGCGCCAGCAGACCGAGATCGACCTGAAAAAAGAGCGCGAAATGCAGCGGGTGCTGCTAGAAAATATGCAGGCGGGCATTGCCGCCTGCGACGAGGCGGGCATTCTCACGCTGTTTAACCAGACGGCCCGCGACTTTCACGGGTTGCCAGAACAACCGCTACCATCCGATCAATGGGCCGACTACTACGACCTTTACCAGGCCGATGGCAAAACGCGGATGACCCAGGCGGAAATTCCGCTATTTCGGGCGCTCCAGGGCGAAAACGTGGTCAATGCTGAGATGGTGATTGCCCCCAGGGGCGGCACGGCCCGCACGGTGCTGTCTAGTGGTCGGGCGATCGCCACGGCAGACGGCCAGACCCACGGCGCGATGGTGGTGATGCACGATATCACCGAGCGCAAACGGGCAGAAGAGGAGCGGGCGCAGCTAATTCGAGAACAGGCGGCACGACTGGAGGCGGAGGTGGCCCAGGGGCGATCGCAGCTGTTGGTAGATATTGGTACAGCCCTGGCGTCGGCGCTTGACCACACCCGCACCCTGGGGCAGGTGGCTGACCGGGTAGTGCCCTATTTTGCCGACTGGTGCGCCATTGACCTCACCGAGCCTGGCCCCAGCAAGGGCATTGAGCGGGTTGCCATGGCCCACTGCGACCCCGCCAAGGTAGAACTGGGCTGGCAGATGCACCGGCAATATCCTGTGGCGATGGATGCCCCCTCGGGGTTGGCCAAGGTGCTGCGGTCGGGCAAAGCCAGGCTGATTGCCGACGTGTCTATGGCGGCTCTCGGGGCGATCGCCCAAGACCCAGAGCATTTGCGCCTGCTGCGCGAGCTGGGGCCGAGGTCTTGTATCGTGGTACCGCTGATTGCCCGGGGCAAAACCCTAGGGGGGGTTTCGTTTCTGATGGCCGAGTCGGAGCGCCGCTACGACCGGGCCGACCTGGCCCTGGCAGAGAGCATCGCCCACCAGGTGGCGATCGCCGTTGACAATGCCTCGCTTTACCAGGCTGAGCAAACCGCCCGCAGCGAGGCCGAGGCCGCCAACCGCATCAAAGATGAATTTCTCGCCGTGCTTTCCCACGAGCT
>JBBSLR010000458.1:0-3333 GCA_038255045.1 Phormidesmidales cyanobacterium | reverse complement strand
TATTCCTGCACCAGAAAGAACTCGTGCTCGCTCTCAAAGTAGTCGAGCAGGCGGGGCAGCTGAGGATGATTGCCGATCATGCCGAGAATTTTGGCTTCTCGCTTAAATAGGTCCCGCGCCATCTCGAGAATGTGGGGCGCTTCGGTGGAGGGACGCAGCTGCTTGACCACGCAGGGAGGCTTGCCGGGCAGGAGCTCGTCGCGGGCCAAAAAGGTGGCCCCAAAGCCGCCCCGCCCCAGGGCGCGAATCATTCGGTAGCGGCCCCGCAGCAGTAGCTCAGCCCCACAGGACTGACAATGGCTGACCGTGGGGGGATTTTTAGGCTTTGAACAGTCAGGGTTGATGCAGTAGCTCATGCGGCCCAGGGTTGTGGGTATCTAGAAACGGCCCGTAGACCGTATTCTTGGATTTGATTAGCCAGTAGCGAGGGCAGTTGACCGAGGCAGCCGCAGCGCGCAATCATGCGGGTTGTGAAGACTACATCGATTCGGTAATGCCACATTACTCCAATTGTTCCCTGTTTCAGAGAGGGGTTATAGCATTCACCCAAGGGATATATACATTCCCTAAAAATCGAGGGGAATGTAAAAAGTCCGTAAATCTCTGCCTACAGTTCTGATCCCAGGCTAGGGGCGTACCAGGTGGGGGCGCTTAAGTAGATGCAAGGCCCACAGGGTAGAATGTTTGGGCGATAAACCCCAGCGTTCCAGACTTTCTAGCGATTTTTTCTAGCGATTTTTTCTAGCGATTTTTTTCTAGCGATTTAAAACAGCCCCACCATGCGCATATCCCTCAACTGGCTCAATGAATACGTCAATGTCCAGCTTTCGCCCGAAGCCTTGGCCGCGGCCTTAACCATGGCCGGGTTTGAGGTCGAAGACATTGAGGATAGGCGCACCTGGGCCGATGGCGTAGTGGTGGGTCGAGTGGTAGAGCGCACCCCCCACCCCGATGCCGACAAGCTCAGCGTCTGTCAGGTGGATATTGGTCGGCCCGATAGGTCAACTATAGTGTGCGGAGCCGCCAATGTGCGGGCCGACATCTACGTGGCGGTGGCCACCGTAGACACCTATCTGCCGGTGGTCGATCTGACGATTAAGCCCCGCCAGCTGCGGGGGGTGCCCTCAGCTGGCATGATTTGCTCCCTGGCCGAGCTCGGGCTAGCCAAAGATTCTGAGGGCATCCATATCTTTGCGGCTGACTCCCTGGCGGTGGGGCAGGATGTGCGCCCGCTGCTGGGTCTAGACGACGTAATTTTGGATGTGACCTCGACCGCCAACCGGGCCGATGCCCTGAGCCTAGTGGGCATTGCCCGCGAGGTGGCGGCGATTACCGGAGAGCCGCTGCACCTGCCGGTCACTCAAGCCCCGGTCATCCCTGACAGTACTACGGCGCCGGCGATCACCCTCAGCGACGAGAAAGCCTGCCCGATCTACATCGGCACGGTGCTGGAGAACATTGCCCTCGGCCCCTCGCCCCTGTGGTTGCAGCAGCGCCTGGTGGCGGCGGGCACCCGGCCAATCAATAACGTGGTGGATATCACAAACTACGTGCTGCTGGAGTGGGGGCAGCCGCTCCATGCCTTTGACCGCGATCGCCTGCTGACCACCGGGCCAAGCCTAACTCTTGGGGTTCGCTATGCTCGGCCCGACGAAACCCTGGTCACCCTAGACAGCCAAAAGCGCCAGCTCGCCCCCGAGACGCTGCTGATTACCGCCAACGATCAGCCTGTGGCTCTGGCGGGGGTGATGGGCGGCGAAGCCACCGAGGTGCACGAGGGCACCCAGGCGGTGGTGCTAGAGGCGGCTTTCTTTGACGCGGCGGCGATTCGCAAGTCGGGCCGCAGCCAGGGGTTGCGCACTGAGGCATCGGCCCGCTACGAGCGGGGGGTGAACCCCGCCGAGCTCAGGCTGGCCTGCGATCGCGCCCTGCAACTCCTCCAGGAGCTAGCTGGGGCCACTGTCGTGGCCCAAACCACCGGCACCACAGCCCTCGGAGCCACCCTTCCCGAGCGGGTAATTGCCCTACGGCTAAGCCGGGTGGCCCAGCTGCTGGGGCAGGTTACCAACCTGGGCGACACCCCCCAAGATTTGCCCCAAGACCTGCCTGGGGCCACCGTGCAAACGCTGCTAGAAACCCTCGGCTGCGGGGTGGCACCTGGCGCTGACCCCAACCTGTGGGCGGTGACGGTGCCCCCCTACCGCTACCGTGACCTAGAGCGCGAGGTCGATTTAATTGAAGAAATTGCCCGCCTCTACGGCTACAACCACTTTGCCGACACCCTGCCCCAGCGGGCCGTGGGCGGCTACCTGTCTTTAGAGGCAGCCCTCAGCCGTCAGGTGCGGGCCGCTTTTAGGGCGGCGGGGCTGACGGAGCTGCTGCACTATTCGCTGACCAAGCCGATCTCAGATCGCCAGGTGACCTTGGCTAACCCCCTGTTCCCGGAGTATTCGGCCCTGCGGCAAGACCTGGTGGATGGGCTAATCGACGCCTACGCCTTTAACCTCAACCAGGGCAATGGCCCCCTCAGCGGTTTTGAAATTGGCCATATTTTTTGGCAAGACGACGAGGGCATCCATGAGGCCCAGGCCCTAGGGGGCATTGTGGGCGGCGATGGCAGGTCGAGCCAGTGGGTCACCAGCGGCCAAGACCAGCCCCTCACCTGGTATGAGGCCAAGGGCCTGCTCGATAGTGTGTTTAATCGCCTGGGGCTGGCGGTTGACTATCGCCCAGACAGCCGTGACCCTCGATTTCACCCGGGGCGCACGGCATCGCTGTGGGTGCGGGGGCGGCTAGAGCTGGGGCGGTTTGGCCAACTGCACCCACAGCTGCGGCAGCAGCGCCAGCTGCCAGCGGCGGTGTATGTGTTTCAGCTCAACTGGGCAGCGCTGGAAACCTGCCTGGTGCCAGGTCTGCAAAAGTCGGCGAAGTTTAAGGTCTACTCGACTTTTCCTGCCAGCGATCGCGACCTGGCCTTCTACGCTCCGGTGGAGGTTTCGGTGGCCGATCTGCAAGCGGCCATGGGCAAGGCCGGGGGCAAACTGCTGGAGTCTGTGGCCCTGTTTGACGAATACCGGGGCGAGAGCGTACCGGCGGGGCAGCGCAGCCTGGCTTTTCGACTGGTGTACCGTTCCCCCGACCAGACCCTCACCGACGAAACCGTAGACCCCGTACACCAAAAAGTGCGGGCTACCCTTGAGAAACAGTTTGGGGTAGCGCTGCGCAGCTAGCCTCAATTAAGGAGATTTCCAGGAAAGAAGATACCAGCTCCTCGTAGGTTGGGTGCAGCGGAGTGAAACCCAACAGCAGTAGGCCTTGTTGAGTTCTGCTGTC
>JBBSLR010000457.1:0-3337 GCA_038255045.1 Phormidesmidales cyanobacterium | reverse complement strand
GATCGCGGTGCCCTCGACTACACCATTGTGGTCATCGCCAGCGCCAACGACCCGGCGCCGCTTCAGTATCTGGCCCCCTACACTGGCGCTAGCCTGGCCGAGTACTTCATGTACAAGGGCAAAGCAACGCTGATCGTCTACGATGACCTCACCAAGCATGCTCAAGCCTACCGCCAGATGTCGCTGCTGCTGCGTCGCCCGCCCGGTCGCGAGGCCTATCCTGGCGACGTGTTCTATCTGCACTCTCGCCTGCTAGAGCGGGCCGCTAAGCTCAGCCCCGAGCTGGGTGAGGGCAGCATGACCGCCCTGCCGATTATCGAAACCCAGGCTGGTGACGTATCGGCCTACATTCCCACCAACGTGATTTCCATCACCGACGGTCAGATCTTCCTGTCCTCTGACCTGTTTAACTCGGGTCTGCGCCCCGCCATCAACGCCGGCATTTCGGTGTCTCGAGTCGGCTCTGCGGCTCAGATTAAAGCCATGAAGCAGGTGGCCGGTAAGGTGAAGCTAGAGCTGGCTCAGTTCGATGAACTGCAAGCTTTTTCTCAGTTTGCCTCTGACCTAGACGCCGCTACCCAGAAGCAGCTGGCTCGCGGTCAGCGCCTGCGCGAACTGCTGAAGCAGCCCCAGTACTCGCCTCTGCCGGTGGAAGAGCAGGTGGCAATTATCTACGCTGGCATCAACGGCTTCATGGACGAGGTGCCCGTCGATCAGGTGGTGGCCTTCTCTAAGGCCCTGCGCGACTACATCCGCAACAACAAGCCCAAGTTTGCGGAACTGATCCGCAGCGAGAAGAAGCTCGGTGACGAAAGCGAAGCCATTCTCAAGGAAAGCATCGCTGAGACCAAGCAGGCCTTTATGGCGGCAGTCTAACCTCCTGTTCTAGCCGGGACGCTGCCTAGGGCAGCATCCCGGCCCCCGACGACCCCTTAGGGATCCACTATGCCTAACCTAAAAGCGATTCGAGACCGCATTAAGTCTGTAAAAAACACCCGCAAGATCACCGAGGCCATGCGTCTGGTGGCCGCCGCTAAGGTGCGCCGTGCCCAGGAGCAGGTGATTGCCACCCGCCCCTTCGCCGACCGCCTGGCCCAGGTGCTCTACGGGCTGCAAAGCCGCCTCAGGTTTGAGGAGGCCGACCTGCCGCTGCTAAAACAGCGCGAGGTGAAAACCGTGGCGCTGCTGGTAATCTCCGGCGATCGCGGCCTCTGTGGGGGCTACAACAACAACGTCATTCGTCGAGCCGAGATTCGCTCCCAAGAACTGGTGGCCGAGGGGGTAGACTACCGCTTCATTCTGGTCGGGCGCAAGGCAATCCAGTATTTCAAGCGCCGCGAACAGCCCATTGAAGCCAGCTTTACCGGCATGGAGCAAATTCCTACCGCCGACGAAGCGTCTACCATCGCCGACGAGCTACTCTCGCTGTTTTTATCCGACGAGGTTGATCGAGTCGAGCTGGTCTACACCCGATTTGTGTCTTTAATCAGCTCTCGCCCCGTGATTCAGACGCTTCTGCCCCTTGACCCCCAGGGTCTAGAGGTGCCCGACGACGAAATTTTCCGGCTCACCACCAAAGCTGGCGTCTTTCAGGTGGAGCGCGAGAAAGTGGCTGGGCCAACTCCAGCGGAGTTTCCCCAAGACATGATCTTTGAGCAAGACCCGGTGCAGATTTTAGATGCGCTGTTGCCTCTGTATCTAAACAACCAAGTCTTGCGGGCGCTGCAAGAGTCGGCGGCAAGCGAACTGGCGGCCCGGATGACCGCTATGAACAACGCCAGCGACAACGCCAAAGAACTGGCTAAGACCCTCAACCTGACCTACAACAAGGCTCGTCAGGCCGCCATTACCCAGGAAATTCTGGAAGTGGTGGCAGGGGCTAACTCCCTGTAAGTCAATAAAACCTACATTCACGATAAAAGCCCGCCACAGCTGTGGCGGGCTTTTTTGTAGGCACTTTTTTGTAGGTAATGGTCTAACCGTGGCGCTTTTGGTGCCAGGCCCAGGCGTGGGTGAGAATAGTCTCGATGTCGGCGTACTGAGGGTTCCAGCCGAGGATGCTGCGGGCGCGATCGCTCCCCCCCACCAGGGCTGGTGGATCCCCTGGCCGCCGGTCTTCCTCAACAACGGCAATGTTCTTCCCAGTGACTTGTACCGCCGTATCAATCACCTCGCGCACCGAGAAACCAAGGCCGTTGCCCAGGTTAAACACCGCGCTTTCGCCCCCCTTGAGCAGGTACTCTAACCCCAAAATATGGGCATCGGCCAGGTCGCACACGTGGATGTAATCGCGCACGCAGGTGCCGTCAGGGGTGGGGTAGTCGGTGCCAAAGACGCTAATTGACTCTCGCTTGCCCAGGGCGGTTTGCAGCACTAGAGGAATCAGGTGGGTTTCGGGGTTGTGGTCTTCGCCCAGCAACCCGTTGGGGTGGGCACCGGCGGCGTTGAAGTAGCGAAACCGCACCGATCTAAAGTCGTAGGCTTTGTCGTAGTCGGCCAAAATCCGCTCCACCATGAGTTTAGTGGCCCCGTAGGGGTTGATCGGGTTCTGGGGGTGGGTCTCGGTAATCGGCATTTCCTCGGGCACGCCGTAGGTGGCACAGGTAGACGAGAAGACGAAATTTTTGATGCCGGCCTCCACCATGGCATCGAGCAGCGACAGGGTGCCGACTACATTGTTTTCGTAGTATTTGCTGGGGTTACTCACCGACTCACCCACGTAGGCGTAGGCCGAGAAGTGCATGACGGCGCTGATGTCGTAGCGGCTAAAAATATCCTTCAGCAGACCTTTATCGAGGGTGCTGCCCTCGATCAGCTCGGCCTTGAGCACCTGCTCAACCAAGTCTCGGTGGCCATAGACCAAATTATCTAAAATCACCACCCGATAGCCTGCATCCTGAAGCGCCAGCACGGCGTGGCTACCGATATAGCCTGCCCCACCGGTCACCAGAATGGTTTTCGTGTCAGTTTTCATAGGAATTTTCTCTGAATTTTTCTGAAATAAACCTCATCCAAGTCCAGAAGTGGAGTTCTACCTGGGGGAAAACTACAGATCTCGGGCTGGACTTGGTACAGCAGCTAGCGCTGAGGCCCTAGGAGTACTCCATCTACATTAACCTCTCCTTTGAGGTCGCCAACTCGGCCCGTGGGGCCGGTTGCCATAAAACTCTGGATAAGATTTAGCTGGAACAATCTTAGAGGGTGTTTGAGAAGTCGGTCAGTGGGTAAAAAAGCTCACTCCGGGTAAATTGCAGATAGATGTCAGCAACGCCGGAGTGAGGCTATGAGTAAAGATTACCCCAGCAACTTAACCCCTGCCCAATACGAGCGCCTGAGT
>JBBSLR010000456.1:0-3338 GCA_038255045.1 Phormidesmidales cyanobacterium | reverse complement strand
GAAAGGGTACCGTAAGACCAGCATGAGTTCACTGACCTAGCCCCATGTCCCAAGAGTTTGCCACTGGTTTTCCCAGCGTTCGTCAAGTCCAAACCCTGATTCGAGACAAAGCCACCATTGAGATCAAGCTCATCACTGGCGATCTACTGTCGGGTCGGGTCGTTTGGCAAGATCCCCAATGCATTTGCCTAGAAACCGAAGACCAGAGCAAGTACCAGATTTGGAAGCAGGCGATTGGCTTTCTGAAATATTCGTAATTCGTCATTTTCCCCCTCGGCAGACTTCATATTCTTCCTGTAGCCTGCCCAATTGATTGGGGCACAATAAACCCAGGTGGATGCCTCCCCTGTTAATATTCCAGTCCCCTGATTCCAGCAAAAGCCTTTAATCCACCAGTTTTATGGAGTGTTTGGCCAAATGACTATCGAAAAAATTGTTGAGCAAGCCCTGCAAGACGGCTACCTGACCCCCGCCATGGAAGCCGAGGTCGGTCGCATCTGCGACACAGCTGCGGAGCTTTCCATTGAAGAATACATGGCCCTCGACCGCCTCATGGGTGCCCTGCTCACTGGTGAAGTGGTCGCTGTGCCTCGCAAGCAGTTCATCAACGTGATGGACGAACTGGTGCTGACCGAGGCGATTTCACGGGTGGCCGAGATTGAGTCTAACTCCGACAAAACTCTGGATCTAGGCGACATTGCCGCCTATGCCCTCAACCGCCTACCGCCTCTCTACGCCACCACCGAAGAGGGGGCCAACTTCCAGCGCGAGTCGGCCCGTGGTGAGCTATCTGACCTGATTGCCAACCAGGTGCAGCAGGCCATTGCCCGCAACGTCGACCAGCCCGACTTCTACCCCGACCGTCAGATCATTCAAAAGAAAACGGGCGACAACGTGCTCAGCCAGGTCAGCTCGCTGCTGCAAGACCACGCCCATAAGTTTGAGCCTGCTGCCAAGGCTTAGGGCGTGCAAAACCTCACAGGTGCTTAACCAGGGCCGCGATTGCGGCCCTGGTTTTGTTGATGGTCGTAGTTATCACACCTACTCGGCCCTAAACCCCCTCAAGCCCCCTCAGTGGCGAAGGCAGGGCGTTGATGGCTCCAGGGGCTGGCCTGCTCTAGTTGAGCCGCCAGGGCCAAGATCGTGGCCTCGTCGGCGGGGCGACCGACCAGCTGCACTCCCACCGGCACGCCGCTGGGGGCAAACCCGGTGGGTATGGCCAGGGCGGGCTGGCCGCTGGCATTGAAGGGTGGGCAGGGGGCTATCCAGTTGATCACGTTTTCGAGAACTTTGGGCGATCGCAGCCCCTGCCACTCGCCGACTTTAATCGCCGGGTGCATGTAGACCGGCAATATCAGCAGGTCGTAGGGCTGGCAAAACTGCACAATTTGGCGGGCCACCCGCTGAAGCTTCGCCACCGCCTGCAGATACGCGCCGCTGTTGGTCCGCCAGGCCCGCCAGTAGAGCCAGCGGTTCATTTTCTCTAGCACCACCCAGGGCACCCCCACCTCGGCGATGACGCATTCCCACACCACGGTGAACGGCTGGATCAAGTCTTCGAGGTCGGGAAAGATAACCTCTTCGGCGGTGTGGCCCAGGTCTTCAACTTTCTGCACGGTTTCGTAGATGGCCTGGCGACAGACCGGGTCAATGTCGCCGATGGGGTCTAGGCGGGTTGCATAGCCAATGCGCAGGGGCTTGGGTGGGTCGCCCAGTCCAGCCAGAAACCCAGGCTCTGGATCAGGCAGCCAGTAGGGGTCGCCCAGTTCGTAACCGCTGAGCACGTCGAGCAGGGCGGCAGTGTCGGCCACGGTGCGCCCCAGGGGGCCATTAATGGCCAGGCCGTTGAGCCGCTCCCCCACGGGAGAGAAACTAATCCGCCCCCGGGCAGCCTTCATGCCCACCAGCCCGCAGCAAAAGGCTGGCCCCCGCAGCGACCCGCCGCCGTCAGACCCCTGGGAAATGGCGCACAGCCCCGCGGCCAGGGCCGCGGCGCCGCCGCCGCTGGAGCCGCCCGGCGTATAGTCTAGATTCCAGGGGTTGCGGGCGGGGGGAAAGCCCGGTGGCTCGGTGTAGGGCAGCGAGCCCAGCTGAGAGGTGGCGGTTTTGCCCAAAATCACCAGGCCCGCCTGGCGCAGCTTGCTGACGATGTAGTCGTCTTGGTCGGCGATGCGATCGCAGGCCGCTTTAATGCCGTAGGCGCAGGCCACCCCCTTTACTGGGTTGAGGTCTTTCACCGACACCGGCACCCCAAACAGGGGCGGCAGGTCGTCGGGGTTGCTGGCCAGGTGCTCGGTTTTGGCCCGGGCATCGGCCAGCGCCTGCTCCGCCATCACCGTCACGTAGGCCCCCAGCGCCGGATTTAAACGCTCAATGCGCTCCAGATAGAGTTCGACTAGCTCTAGGGGCGAAATTTCTTTACTGCGAATCAGCCGGGCCTGGTCGAGGGCGGGCAAGAAGGCAAGATCGACTGAGTTCATAAATGGGAGGAGCAGAGGTGACAATGCTTTCAGGATATCAATCCCTGGGTGGTCGCAGGCGATCCCGCGCTGCTTGCCGCTTCCCCGGCCAGCCCCAGGGCATCGTCCCTATCCAACCGTCAATCACCCCTTAGGGACTCGCAAGAAAATAAGGTACCAATATCCATCTTTCCTGCTGGTGCATTGCTTCGCGTTGGCGAGGCCTCGCCTTAGCGTTATGCACCCTACACTGACCAACGCGTTCGGTACTTTATTTCAACGCAGCTTCCTTGGCCCAGCCCCCTGCCATGGAACCTGCCCTCGACCAGGTTATGTTTTCGTTGAGATGCTCTAACCCCAAGCTGACTACAGCGTTAGCGATTGGGGATTGTTCTCAATCACGTTGGCCAGATCTTTGAGGAAGGCGGCGGCATCGGCCCCGTAGATAATCCGGTGATCGCAGGTGATGTTGACCTGCATTTGCCGCTTTACGCCCATGAGGCCGTCGGCGGTGGCTACCACCGTGGGGCGCGAGGCCCCGATCGCCAAAATCGACCCCTGCCCCGGCGGCAAAATCGCGTCGAAGCGGTCGACGCCAAACATACCCAGGTTCGACAGGGTAAAGGTGCCCGAGTTGTACTCATCGGGCTGGAGCTGCTTCGAGCGCGATCGCTCTACCAGGTCGCGCCAGGTGCGAGAGAGCGAGTAAATGTCGTACTGGTCGGCGTTTTTGAGCACGGGGGTGATGAGGCCACCCCCTTCCATCGCCACCGCCACGGCGATGTTGATGCCCGCCCGATACTGAATGCCCTGGTCGGTATAGCCCGCATTCAGCAGCGGATGCTTTTGCAGCGTCACGGCTACGGCCTTGGCCAGCAG
>JBBSLR010000455.1:0-3344 GCA_038255045.1 Phormidesmidales cyanobacterium | reverse complement strand
TGAGCGTACAAACTATTGGGTTTCACAGGGCTTTTCTCCAAAAGGCAAGGGGCTAACGACGCGCAAATCAAGGGGCCATAGATGAGTGCGCCATTGAATGCGCTATGGATAAATTTTCTTCAATCTCCCCCTACCCGAACAGAGGCAGTTGACGTAAATTGTATTGGTCACAGTTTGAATTTGTGCAACTGTTCGGGTTGCCTGGCCGCGAAACTGTTCCGGTTTATGCAAGAAGCAAAATCAGTCATTCAAAATCTCCCTGCCCCTCACTCACCCACCCACCTACCCACCCGTTACCATGCCCCTCTCTACCCTCTCCCTAGCGCCTAACCAAGTGCTCTACGAACAGGTAGCGGATCGCCTACAGCAGCTGATTACCGAGGGCATGCTCCAGCCGGGCGATCGCCTGCCGTCGGTGCGCAAGCTGCGATCGCAGCTTGCTGTCAGCACCTCTACGGTGATGGAAGCCTACCGACTGCTAGAAGACCGGGGGCTGATTGTGGTGCGGCCCCAGTCGGGCTACTACGTCAAGCAGACGACCCTGCAACTGCCCCAGGAGCCAGCGCCCAGCGCCCCGCCCCGCCAGGCCACCGACATCGACATCTCTCTGGCCTTTGAGGTGTTGAACCGGATGCGCGATCCGGGGTTGATTCAGCTGGGCGCGGCTTTACCCGATCTAGAGCTATTGCCCCTAGCCCAGCTAAATCGTTTGATGGGCAAAGTGTTGCGAGAACAGCCAGCCCTGGCCCATACGTACGGCACCATCCAGGGTAGCCGACGGCTGCGATCTGAATTTGCCAAGCGCATGCTTGATGCCGGCTGCTCGGTCTCCCCCGACCAGATGGTGATCACCAACGGGGCCACCGAGGCGATCTATTTGTGCCTGCAAGCGCTGACCCAGCCCGGCGACACGGTGGCGGTCGAGTCGCCCACCTACTTTGCTACGCTAGAAGCGATGAAATGCCTGGGGCTAAAGGCCCTCACCCTGCCCACCCACCCCCGTGACGGCATTAGCCTGCCCCACCTAGAAGAGGCGCTGCAAACCGACGAGGTTAAGGTGGTGCTGCTGGTGTCTAACTTCAGCAACCCCCTGGGCAGCTGCATGGATGACGCTAAGAAAAAGCGCCTGGTAGACTTGCTTAACCGCTATGATCGGCCCCTGATTGATGACGACGTCTATGGCGAGATTTACTTTGCAGGCCATCGCCCTAAGGCGATCAAAGCCTTTGACAGCGAAAACCGGGTGCTCTACTGCGCTTCGGTGAGCAAAACCCTGTCACCGGGGCTGAGGGTCGGCTGGTGCGCCGGGGGCCGCTACCACCCTGACATTGCCCGGTTGAAATCAATCGTCAACCAAAATACGGCGATGGCCCCGCAGCTGACCGTGGCGGCTTTTTTGGCCAATGGCGGCTACGATCGCCACCTGCGCCATCTGCGCCGCGCCTACCACGAGCAAATGCTGCGGATGCAGCAGGCAGTGCGCGCCTACTTCCCGGCGGAAACCTGTATGACTCGGCCCACGGGGGGCCACGTGCTGTGGCTAGAGATGCCCGAGGGGTTTGACTCCATACGGTTGTACCAAGAGGCCTTGGGTCAGGGGGTTGCGATCGCCCCCGGCGTCATGTTTTCGGCCTCGGGCCAGGGCTACGGCAACTGCTTTCGGCTGAATACGGCGGTGCCCTGGTCAGATCCTGTGGATGCAGCAATGCAAACCCTGGGGAAATTAGCCAAGAAGCAGCTCGCCGAAAACTTTTTGCGAGAGGAGTAACCAGTAGAACTCCCTGAGTTGGCCGCTGCAAACAAGCGGTTGCCCCGCTTTCGTCTTGACTAGAAGAACGGGCTAACGAAGAGAAAAATCGCGATGTCAAGGTTTCGGTAAAGCCCGACCATAACGTGGTTTAGGTGGGCATTCTAAACTAGGATTTTCTTTCTTTGGTTCAGAGACAACGGCTATGGTGGCACGCTCCTTGGGTTGTTTTGGCTCGGCAGTGGCGACGATCGCCGGCCTTGCCGGTTTCGTCTGGGTGCTCAACCTGCCCTACCCGATGATTCGCTGGCCCGTGTCGCGGGTCGCGCCCCTGGTGCTGCTGCCCAGCTACATCAAGATGGACCACGACTACCGCCAGGCGATTTCGCTGGTGGAGCAGGCGGACCAACTGGTCAACCAGGCCACCTCCGCCAGCGACATTGAGCTAGGCGACGAAAAAGTTGGCCAGGCCCAGGTGCACCTAGACGGCCTACCCGTCTGGTTTTTGGGTTACTACCCCACGGGCTACTGCAGCTTCTTTGGCTGCACCTGGCGGTTTACCATCGACGAGTTTCAGTCGGCCCGAGGCGAGATTGGCCGCATGGAGGCGGTGGTGTTTCAAGAGCGCAACGCCCAAAATTTGCTGCAAGAGGGCACCCTTGCGGTCAGCGGGGCGCAGCAGGCCTTTCAAACCGCTGAGTCTGGCTCAGACCGAGCCGTGGCCCTGACCACCTGGCAGCAGGGCATGGATCGGCTCAACGAAATTCCGCCGCAGACCCTGGCTGGGCGGCAGTCGGTCACCAAACTTGCGGCCTACGAGCGCGACTACCAGCAGGTGGCAGGCAATGTGGCCGGGGGCAACCGCTCTGGCACCCTCGTCGATGCGGCCAAAGCCTTTGGCTATGAAGCGGCTGTGGCAGGGCAAAACCCACCCCACAGTGTGGCCCGGTGGGAGACCATTGCTGGCCTGTGGGAAAGCGCGATCGCCCGTCTAGAAGCTATCCCTATTGAAGACCCTGGCTACAGTGAGGCCCAGACCTTACTGGCCCAATATCAAAGCAATCTCGGCATCGTTCAGGAAAACATGATCAAAGAAGAGGCCTCGGCTAGGGCCTTTGATCGCGCCAACGAAAAAAGCACCCGCATGCTGGCCCAAAACCTGGAGGGCATGGATCGCAACCAGATTGCCAGCCTGCTGCAAGACATCCTCAACGACCTAGAAAAAGTGCAGCCCGGCACAACTAGCCATGCTCGGGCTGCTGACATGATGAAATCTGCCAATCAAAAGCTGACTCAGCTCAAGTAACCCCGGCCCCCTTAGCCAAAATAGGCCGGGGCATTGCCCGGTGCCCACTTGATGTTGCAGCCGATGCTGGGCTTTTGGTCGCCGGGCATGGCTTGCCCGGCCAGCACCGCATTGAGGGCCGCGCGTAGGTCGCGGCCGGTGACGGGTTTGCCGTTGCTGGGGCGGCTGTCGTCGAGCTGGCCCCGATAGGCCAGGGTCTTAGCTTCGTCAAACACAAAGAAATCCGGGGTGCAGGCAGCGGTGTAGGCCTGCGCCACTGCCTGGGTTTCATCAAAACAATAGGGGAAGGTG
>JBBSLR010000454.1:0-3346 GCA_038255045.1 Phormidesmidales cyanobacterium | reverse complement strand
GACCACTGTCGCTCCCTGAGCGATCTGCCCAAGGCCGCCCTAGACTACCTCAAGTTTTTGGCGGAGCTGATGGAGGTGCCGATTGCGATCGTGTCGCTGGGGGCCAGCCGCGATCAAACCATCATCGTAGAAGACCCGATTCACGGGCCTAAGCGGGCGCTGCTCTACGAGAATGGCGAGTCTCAAGTCGCCTAGGGCTGGCGAAGTTTGTTTTTTGAGTATTACTAACGGGGGGATTTTTCTATGCAACTGATGATTGAATGCAAGGCGCGTGACGCCAAAGCCAAGCCCAACGCCCTGCGCCGCCAGGGGCTATTGCCGGTGGTGCTCTACGGCCACGAGGGCACCGAGTCGATGTCGCTGACCGTCAACCAAAAAGACGCCGACCTGCTGCTGCGCAAGGCTGCCGTCAACAACACCATGATTGACCTGCAAATTCCAGATATGCCCTGGAACGGCAAGGCTCTGCTGCGAGAGGTACAGGCTCACCCCTGGAAGAACACCGTCTACCACCTCAGCTTTTTTGCCGTTAAGGCTCAGGACGAAGTGGAAGTAGGCGTGGTGCTCAACTTTGTGGGCGAACCCACCGGCGTCAAAGATGACGGCGGTGTGCTCAACACTGAAGTCAACGAAGTCACCGTCAAGTGCAAGGTAATCAACATTCCTGAGAGCATCGATGTCGATGTGTCGGCCCTAGGCATCGGTGATTCACTGACCGTCGCCGACCTGGTGCTGCCCGAGGGCGCCGTGGTCGCTGGGGATCAAACCCAGACTGTGGCTGCGGTGCTTCAAGGCCGCACGCCCGACGGTGAGTCGACCGTAACGTCAGCCGCTGAAGTGGGCGCAGCACCGGCAGCGGAGTAAAGTCTGTCGTCAATTCACAGCCGTTCGTCTAGCAAAACGGCAGCGTGGGGGGCTGGGGACTTTGTCCCTGGCCCCTCTATAGTGTTAGGCAATAGAGTATGAGACGAATGTCACTGAATTAAGGCTGGTGGGCAGTGCCCACCCTACGGCAGATCAAGGCTTCTGGCGATCTGCGAGGGTTAATTTCAGCTTATTTCAGTGACATTCGAGTATTAGGCAGACTTCTTCAGGTAGGTTATGACAGCTTCCGCGCTTCCAGAACTCATTCAGCACATGTGTCAGCCGGGGTTTTACCCTCACCCGGTGGTAGAACCGATTCGGCTATTGCAAACCCATGTCTCCTACGTGCTGCTGACCGGCGACTACGCCTACAAGGTCAAAAAGCCGATGAATTTTGGCTTCTTAGACTATTCAACCCTGGAGAAGCGGCAGCATTTTTGTCAAGCAGAGCTGCGGCTCAATCAGCGGGGCGCGGGGGCTTTGTATTTGGAGGTGGTGGCGATCGCCCAAACCGGAGACACCTACCAGATCGGCGGTGACACCCCGGTAGAATACGCCGTCAAGATGGTGCAGTTTCCCCAAGACACCCTGCTCAGCGCCCTCTACGATCGCAGCGAGCTGACCCCAGCGCTGATGGCAGAGCTGGCGGTGGCGGTGGCCGACTTTCACCAGGGGGCTGAGACCAGCGACTACATTCGCACCTTTGGCGCGGTCGATCAGATTCGCCAGGCCTTTGACGAAAACTACGCCCAGACCGAAGGATTCATCGGCGGGCCGCAAACCCAGGCCCAGTTTGACGAGACCAAAGCCTATACCGACGATTTCTTTGCCACCTGTGGCGCTCTGTTTGAGCAGCGGGTAGCCCAGGGCCAGATTCGCGCCTGCCACGGCGATCTGCACCTCAACAATATCTGTCTCTGGCAAGACCAGCTCTACCTGTTTGACTGCATTGAGTTCAATGAGCCATTTCGCTACGTCGATGTCATGTACGACGTGGGCTTTGTGGTGATGGATTTGCTCTCGAAAAACTGCGCTGCGCTGGCCATGGTGTTTCTCAACCACTACCTGGAGCGCACGGGCGACTGGGAAGGGGTGCAGCTGCTGCCCTTGTACATTAGCCGTCAGGCCTACGTGCGGGCTAAGGTGACATCGTTTTTGCTGGGCGACCCCTCAGTGGATGACGACACCAAAGCTCAGGCATCTGAGACCGCCGCTGGCTACTACCGCCTGGCCTGGTCGATGTGCCAGCCCCAGGGCGGCAGCGTCTACCTGATGGCGGGGCTGTCGGGGTCGGGTAAGACCACCACGGCAAGGCAATTGGCTGGCCAGATCAACGCCATTCACCTGCGCAGCGATGCGGTGCGCAAGCACCTGGCCGGGGTGCCCCTCGACCAGCGCGGCGACGACAGTCTCTACACCCCAGCCATGACCGAGAAAACCTACGATCGCCTGCTCACCCTGGGTCTGGCCCTGGCCAAAGCCGGGTATCCCGTCATTCTCGATGCCAAGTACGATCGCCAGGCCCGGCGTCAGACCGCCATTGAACAGGTTCAGGCGGCGGGGTTACCCTTGGCCATGCTGCACTGCACGGCTCCCCCGGCGGTGCTAGAGCAGCGGGTGCGCGATCGCACCCATGACATTGCCGATGCCACCGTGGCCGTGCTTCAGCGGCAGCACCTGGAGCCATTTACCCCGCCAGAGCAGCCCCTGGTCAAAACCATCGACACGACCCTTGATGTGGCTCCGCAAATAGTCGCTATAGTAGGGGCATAGGCGATTCTAACCTGCCTGCCTGGCGCTCCAGATCTGCCTAGCGCTCCATAGAGGATGTACCGGTGGCCGACAAGATTATTCCACCCGCGCTCAAGCTGTGGCTGGCCTTTTTGTTTGTGTTTTTGCTGCTCGACTATGGGATTGTGCCCAGCATTTTGCTGGGGGCCTTGGCTGGGCTGGCCGGGGGCACGATCCAGGCCTGGTGGATCACCCCCGGCGGCGAGCCCACCCGCAGCCTAGAGATCCCGGCGACTCTGCGCCAGCTCAGCAAACGGCAGCTGCCCCTTAAGAATCTCTTTCGCCGCAGCGGCGGTGAACGCGTGCCCAGGGTTCGCCGATAGCAGCTATGGCTCCAGGGGCGGGCATACTGAGCAGAGTTTTCTACCCCGCCCGGCATGGCAGAACGAGCATACTGGCTGGCCTGGGCCCAGGCCCACGGCCTCGGCCCGATTTTGTTGAAGCGTCTGCACAGCCACTTTGGCACCCTGGCTGCTGCCTGGCAGGCCGACGGGGCTGACCTGCTGGCGGTCGAGGGCATTGGCCTGGGGCTGGGGGGCAGCCTGGTGGCGTATCGGCAGCGGGTTTCGCCCCTAGAGCTGCTGGCCAGCTACGAGCAGCAGCACCCTAACTTTTGGACGCCCGCCGATGCTGAGTACCCGGCGCTGCTCTACGAAATTACTGACCCGCCGCCGCTGATCTACTATCGGGG
>JBBSLR010000453.1:0-3346 GCA_038255045.1 Phormidesmidales cyanobacterium | reverse complement strand
TTAGCCTCTGTCCGTAGATTTTTATTTTTCTGTCATTTGTATGGCTACCGCCGCTGCCACGATCAGGTTTCTGCAGACGCCAACTTCTCAGGCTTGGGTTGATCAGTCGTTGGCCAATTTAGACGTAATTTTGCTCGACCATGCCCAGTGCGAGCGCAAGGCGGCGGGGGTGGCGATGAGTTTGATCAATCGCTATCCGTCCGACGGTGAGTTGGTGACGGTGCTGACGGCGATCGCCCAGGAAGAGCTGGCCCACTTTGCCCAGGTTAACCAGTGGCTAGAGCGTCGCGATGTGCCCTTTGGGCCACTGCCGCCGCCGCCCTACGGGGCCGGGCTGCGCCAGCAGGTGCGCCCTGAGGAACCCCACCGCCAGCTGGATGTGCTGCTGGTATCGGCCCTGATCGAAGCCCGCAGCCACGAGCGCCTGGGTCTATTGGCAGAACATTGCCCCGATAGTGAACTGGCGCAGTTTTACCGCAGCCTGATGGCTTCCGAAGCCCGCCACTACGGGGCCTACTGGGTGCTGGCTACGGGTCGCTTTCCTCGGGCAGCGGTAGCAGCTCGCCTAGACACCTTGGCTGCCGCCGAAAGTCAAATTCTCTCTAGCCTGCACCCCCAGCCCCGCATCCACAGCTAGAACGCTGGCATAGATCCCAGGGCTCTTTGGTTAGCGATTACGGGAATTGGTTTACACACCAGTAGACCCCTGGGATCTCGCTACCCCCTGCCAAAACCGCCCATCCAAACTCCAAAATCGGTATGCCTTCCCCGCTCCCCGACCACCGCAGCACCTTTGGCCCTTACCTGATTCGCAGCTGGCAGCCCGGCGATCGCGCCGCCGCCGCCGCCCTGATCGCCCAGGTGCTGACAGAATATTGCCTGACCTGTGAACCAACCGACAGCGATCGCGATGCCCTAGAGGTCGAAGCCTGCTACTGGGAAACCGGCGGCGAATTTTGGGTGGTAGAGAAAGCTGGGGAATTGGTGGGCACAGCGGGGTATCGGCCTACACCTCGAGGCGATCGGGCCGTGGAGCTGCGTAAAATGTACCTGCTGCCCCAGGCGCGGGGCCAGGGTCTGGGCCGCTACCTGCTGAGCCAGCTAGAATCTGCCATTCAGCAGCGGGGGTTTGATCAGATCTGGTTAGAGACCGCTTCGGTGCTCAAAGAGGCCGTGGGGCTATACGAAGCCAGCGGCTATGAACCCGCCAGTGGGGTAGAGACCGCCCGCTGCGATCGCGTCTACCGCAAACCCCTGCCCCCCGCTGTCTCTACCCCAGCGCCCCTGACCTAGGCTCTTAACCGTCAAAATTTAGCTATAATCGCCACATTCACGATGGGAGAGGTCGGTTTGATTGCCATTTACCCCGGCAGTTTTGACCCCATTACCCTGGGCCACGTTGACATCATTACCCGAGGCAGCCGCCTATTTGATCGGGTGATCGTGCTGGTGTCTAGCAACCCCAACAAGGTGCCAATGTTTTCGACCGCTGAGCGCATTAGTCAAATCGAGCGATCGGTCGGCCATCTCAGCAATATTGATATCGACCAGTATGACGGTCTCACCATTACCTACGCCCGTCAATGCCATGCCCAGGTGCTGCTGCGGGGGCTAAGGGTGCTCTCTGATTTCGAAAAAGAGCTGCAAATGGCGCATACTAATAAAACCCTGGCCGATGATATCGAGACCCTTTTTCTCTCAACCTCTACAGAGTACGGCTTTCTCAGCAGCAGCCTGGTTAAAGAAATTGCCAGCTTTGGCGGCCCGATCGATCATCTTGTTCCCCACCATGTAGCGCGAGACGTTTACCAATGCTACGCCCAGACCCCGCCCGCCTCAACGCCCAGCCCCCCAATGCCCAATCCCGCGGCCCCCGTGCCCAAACCAATGGATTGTCTGTAGAGGTGGCAGAGGGTGGGTCAGTTTTGCCTAGCCCTGGCGACATCGACATCCAGCAAGAGCTCAACAAGCTAGAAGAAATTATTCTCGCCAGCCCCCGGGTGCCCTTTAGCGGACGCACCCTGGTTGATGAAGATCAGCTCCTCGACCAGCTTGACGCGATTCGCCTCAACCTGCCCCCCGCCTTTCGTCAGGCGGTGCAAATTTTGCAGCAGCGCAGCGCCCTGATGGCTGAAGCCGAGCGCTATGCCCAAGAGTTGATCGCCGCCGCCGAGCAGCAGGCCGCCCAAATGCTCGACGAGCTAGGGATTGTGCGCCAGGCTGAGCACATGGCCCAGCAGCTCAAAAGCCAGGCTCAGCAAGACTGCGACGGCCTGCGTACCCAGGTGATGGGTGACATTGAGCAAATGCAGCTGCAGGCCCAGCGCGAGTGGGAGGCCCTGCGTCAAAATGCCCTAGCCGAGCAGGATACGATTCAGCAGGAGGCCGATGGCTACGCCGACCAGGTGCTCTCTAGCGTAGAACAGCAGCTGTCGCAGATGCTGCGCATTATTCAAAACGGCCGCAGTCACTTGCAGCCGCCTAAAGAATCGCCATTCCCTGCGCCCACCCAGCGGCCTAGGGGCGGCAAAGGGGTTGCGCCCAGCCCCCCAGACTCGCGCGCCGAGGGCGGCTCAGATCGCGCTGCGAACCGACCCCGCCCGCCCCAAAAGCCCGATACCTCGGCATGATCAGCTACCTCAAGGGGATGCTGGCCGATATTCAGAAGCCTGGCAGTCACAAAATTATTGTCACCCTAGACGTCAACCAGGTGGGCTACGACATGCAGGTGCCCGCCCGCCAGCTCTCGTTGCTGCCGCCCATGGGGGAGGTGGTGCAGCTGTTTAGCCACCTTTACTTTCGCGAAGACCAGGCGGTGCTGTTTGGCTTTGGCCAGCGCCAGGAGCGCGACCTGTTTCGTCTGCTCATCAGCGTCAGCGGCATTGGCCCCCAGATGGCCCTGGCCCTGATCGACACCCTAGGCGAAGCCGAGCTCACCCAGGCGGTGGTCAGCGGCAACACGCGGCTGCTGTCGCGCACCCCTGGGGTGGGCACTAAAACTGCCGAGCGCCTGGTGCTAGAGCTAAAAACTAAGCTACAAGACTGGCAAACCCAGTCGGGGGTCGGCCTGGTGCCCACCGCTGGGCCAGTACCCACCCTCTACGAAGAAGTAGACACCACCCTCAGCGCCCTGGGCTACAGCCAGAGCGAGATTCTCAAAGCTCTACAGGCGGTGGGGCGCAGCTCTACCCTGCAAAAAACGGCGGATCCTGAAAGCTGGGTGCGGGAGGCGATCGCCTGGCTGAGCCAGTAATCCCTGGGCGAGAGTGTAGATGGGGGCAGCAACCCCTGTGCTATAGTAGAAAATCCTGATTCAAATCTATACTTTCTAGAGAAGCTGTCTGTC
>JBBSLR010000452.1:0-3375 GCA_038255045.1 Phormidesmidales cyanobacterium | reverse complement strand
GGCATTCCAGCTTGGAAAAAAGAAATATGAGACAAATCTTTACTTAATGTAACGTAAGCAACGCAGCCAGATCAAACCCGAGCCGGAAATATTGCCAATTCAAGGGCCGATGCAAGCAAGAACCGGCAAACTGCGTAGAGACAGTCTATCGCTTCCTGAGATTGCGCGGCGGTGGGGAACCCCCACCGCTGATTGCCAGGGCTAGGATGCTCGCGCTCTAGGTTTCCGTAGACTCTAGACCAACCTCAGTTCGGGATAACGCCGTCCCCTCCTTGGGAGGGGTGCCCGGAGGGCGGGGTGGGTCAAAACTACTACAGAATATAAGTCCCTAAAATACGGTGAGTTGCCATGCTGGCCTTGACTGACCCACCCCTACCCCTCCCGGGCGGGGACAGTGAGACTGCTTTTCCAAGCATTTTTCTGATCCCGAACTCAGGTTAGACCAGGGCAAGCGCCCCTTTTAGGCGAGGAATGTCGAAGCCACGCTGGCGCAAAATCAGCCATGACTCCATCAGGTCTGGCCCCTGGAGCGCACCCATCAGCGCTGCCCGCATCGATTTCATCACCAGCCCCTTCTTCACGCCCTGGGCCTTAGTCACCTCATCTACCAAAGCCTTCAGACCGTCGATGGTAGTCGGGGGGGGTTCGGTCAGGCCCGCCAAAATGCCCTCCAGTACAGCAGATACGCCGTCTAGCTGCACCTGGGCCTTGGCATCGTCGGCAAACTCCACGGTTTCAGTAAAGAAAAAGCGGCTTTGTTCTACCACATCGGTGAGTCGGGTGAGGCTGGGGCCTAGCATCGCCACCAGGGGCAGCAGCCAGCTCTGGTCGGCATCAGCATTGAGGGCATAGCCTGCGGCTTGCAGGTAAGGCAGGGCCAGTTCTAGCAGGGCAGGGGGTGCCATCGTGTGGAGGTACTGGCTGTTGAGCCAGTCGAGCTTGTCCCAGTCAAACTTGGCCCCGGCTTTGTTGACGCGATCAAAGCTGAACTGCTGGGCCGCTTCGTCGAGGGTAAACTGCTCGGCGGCATCGGGGGCCGACCAGCCCAGCAGGGTCATGTAGTTGACCAGGGCCGGGGCCACAAAGCCCATATGCTGAAAGTCGGAGATGGAGGTGACGCCGTCACGCTTGGAGAGCTTTTGGCCGCTCTGGTTGAGAATTAGCGGCGTGTGGGAGAAGGCGGGCACGGTAGCACCCAGGGCTTCGTAGAGCAAAATCTGCTTAGCGGTGTTGGCGATGTGGTCTTCGCCGCGGATGACATGGGTGATGGCCATATCGATGTCATCGACGACTACCGCCAGGTTATAGAGGGGCTGCCCCATGGTGCTGGCAGAGGAGGCGCGGGCTACGACCATGTCGCCGCCCAGGTCGCTGGCCTGCCAGGTGACGGGGCCGCGCACCAGGTCCGCCCAGGTGATGGTGCGGCTGTCGTCGATTTTGAAACGAATCACCGCCGAGCGACCTTCGGCTTCGTAGGCGGCCTGCTGGTCGGGCGTTAAATCGCGGTGGCGGTTGTCGTAGCGGGGAGCCTGGTTGTTGGCCTTTTGGGCCTCGCGCATGGCGTCGAGTTCGGCGGGGGTGTCGTAGGCGCGGTAGGCCAGGCCGTTGTCAAGCAGGGTTTGGATGGCCTGGCGGTAGAGATCGAGCCGCTGCGATTGGAAGAAGGGGCCTTCGTCCCAATCCATGCCGAGCCATTTGAGGCCAGCGAGGATGTTGTCGGTGAATTCGGGCTTAGAGCGCTCTTCGTCGGTGTCTTCGATGCGGAGGATGAACTGGCCACCCTCGTGGCGAGCAAACAGCCAGTTGAAGACGGCGGTACGGGCGGTGCCAATGTGCAGAGTTCCGGTGGGGCTGGGGGCAATGCGAACGCGAACGGTCATGGGAATTTCCTGCACTCTCGACAATTTTTCATTCTAGGGTGTGGGGCGATCGCCCTCAAGGCCGGTCTTTGACCATCGCCTTGGGCATCAATGCAGCGGCATCTATTCTCCCCTGGGCAGGCGGTGCATTGCGACCCTGGCAATTTTGGATTTTGGCTAGGTGATCAGTTGGCATTCGTAGGGTGGGTTAGGCGGCAAACAACCTGTGCGACCCACCCTAAATTTTGAACTCCGCCGTAACCCACCGCCCACCCATAGATAAATGCGTGGTGCATTGCGGCCCGTGGCGGAGGTTGGGGGCTGCGGCAAAATGAGGATGGGCCACGAATGCCCCTACCGATGGCTGCCTTGTTTGACGGGTGCAGTAAGGTGGGCACTGCCACTATTTACAGAAGTCTCAAACAGTCACCGCAGGCAGAGCGGGCTGCACTAGGCTGACCAAAATGCCCATGATGCAATCTAGCTGGTCAATATAGTAATCTCGCCGATCCACGTAGGCGGTTTGGTCACGCAAACACAAAAACTTCCACTGGTTGCCGGTGGTTACTGCGCCATAGATCTGAGGCAGGGGTTGGCCATCCCGTTCGTTAAAGAGACGGGCTGCCACCATGGCCGCAAGACACTGGCCTAGACCACCTTTGATATTTTCGTTTTTGGCTTCGAAGATAATTAGCGCTGGCGCACTGATGTAGAGCTGTTGTTGCGACAGGCTGACAATAAAATCGCAAAACCCGACTAGATCTTGGCCGGGGTCTACCGCAAACTCCACTCCCGAGAATAGGCTGATTTGGTCATTTAGCAGGCGCTTGAGCTGCACCAGCATAGGCGCGATGACCATTTCAGAACGGGCCTTTTCAGTATTGATTGACAGGGCTAGAGGCACGCTGTAGTTGAGGTAGGCGGTGAATTCTTGGGCTAGCGGTATGGGTTGGCTGACCCTGGTGAAGAGGTCTTGGTTGCTTTCAATGGCAAGTCCAAACTGCTTTCTAACTGTTTCGAGGGTGAAGTCTTTGTAAGGCACTGGCAGCTACCTCAGGCAGGGGCTTCTGGACAAATTATAGGAAGTGCATGGGACCGCTGGGGTTATTTTGCTGGCGTACCTGCTGAAGTTCTGCCTCCCCATCGCCCTATTCCCCTACCGCCTGCTGCACCCACAGCTCTACGCCCTCCGCCAGGGTCTCGGCCAGGCGCGCCTGCTCTACAGGGTCGACAATCCAATCAAACTCGTCGGGGTTGATCATAAAGCCCAGCTCTAGCAGCACCGAGGGGGCGGTATGGGGGCGGGTGAGGGCGAGGTTGTTCCAAAACACGCCGTAGGAGGGGCGGTCTAGCTCGGCCACCAGATAGTCGTGGAGAAACTGGGCCAGGCTGTGGGCCTGGGTGTGAAACCAGAAGGCCCCAAGGCCTGCGGTATTCTCAGCGTCGCCAGCGTCGGGCAGGGCGTTGTAGTGAATGCTGAGGGCCAGGGTAGGTTCATCCTGGTTGATCTGCGTGG
>JBBSLR010000451.1:0-3380 GCA_038255045.1 Phormidesmidales cyanobacterium | reverse complement strand
GCGCGAGACCGAGGCGTTCCTCAAGAATAGCCATCACCTCGCGGCCAAAGTCATCGGGGTTGCGCTGCCACGCCTCCAGGCACACCTCGCCAAAAAACGACCCCAGGGGTTCCGGGTTCCACAGCAGCTTTTTCGACACCCAGGGCAGGTGGATATCAAGGGGGTTGTAGTCGCGCTTGAGCATGTTTTTCTCAAAGGCGTACTCTTCTAAGTGGGTGTGGGGCTGAAGACCAATGAAGAAGATCGCCGGCTCTACCTTATCGCGGCCAAAGACTCCCTCTAGGGCACGGTGGTAGGCCACGGTCTGGCGAATGGTTTCGGGCCGCTCGTCAATCACATTAAAGGAGTAGTTGACCGACACCAGGTCGTTAAACCCGGCGGCCTTGAGATCTTTGCAGTTTTGCAACACCGTGCGCAGGTTGTAGCCCATGCGCATTTTGCGCACCAGCTCTTGGGAGCCGCTGGTGATGCCGATTTCAAAGTAGTTCATGCCGGTGTCGGCCATCAGCTTACAGAGCTGCGGCGTCAGGTTGTCGGCGCGAATGTAGGCCGCCCAGTGAATGTCGGTCATGCCCGCCTCGAGAATTTTCTCCAGCAGCTCTTCAGCATCCCGCATAAAGCGGCGGGCGGGGATGAACTGGGCATCGGTAAACCAGAAGTTACGCACGCCGCGCGCATACAGCTGCTGCATTTCGGCCACCACCTCGGCGGCGGGGTTGATGCGCACCTGCTTGCCCTCGACCACGGTGTAGATGCAGTAGCAGCAGTTGTGGGGGCAGCCCCGCTTGGTCTGCACACCTACATAGAAATCTTGATCTTGCAGGTAGTAGTCAAACTCGGGCCAGATGGCCTCGATGTAGTCGTAGTTGCAGGCGGTTTTTTCGAGGGGCGCAGGCTCTTCGTGGATCAGGCGATCGCGCGGTGTGGTCTCCCCGGCGATGTAGCAGCGCTGGTCAGAGAAATCTTCTCCCCGCAAAATCCGCTCCAGCAGCATTTCGCCTTCGCCCACAGAAATAATCGTGCCCTTGGGCAACCGGTTGTGCAGCTGCTCGTAGAACACGCTCACTGCGCCACCGCCCACTACGGTGGTGACATTTTTGCTGTGGCGCTGGGCGCGCTTAAAACCACGCTTGATCAAGCCCTGGTTGCGCCACAGCTCGGCCAGGTAGGTGGTGGCCATGCGTAGACCGCCCAGGGCACCCCTCGCCTTGAGCCACAGGTTGCGGGCGTAGAAAAACTCAAAGGCATTTTGCAGCGGATTGCCGCCGCGTCCGCCTACGGGTGCAAAAATCTGAATATCCCGCCAGGAAAACACTAGCAGGGTGGGTTTAAAGTCGTCAATGCAGCGGTCTAGGGCAGCGCCATAGTCGAGGGGCGGCACAGCCCCCAGGTCAAAAATGCACTGTTCTAGCTCAGGAAACAGCTTGTGCACGTGGTCGGCTAAATACACGACCCCAATGGGGAAGATCGGGTTGCAGGGCAGCCGCACGTAGAGCACACGGGCCTGACTGACGGTGGCCTGACCGATGGTGTT
This sequence comes from Phormidesmidales cyanobacterium, assembly GCA_038255045.1. Classification (GTDB taxonomy): domain Bacteria; phylum Cyanobacteriota; class Cyanobacteriia; order Phormidesmidales; family Phormidesmidaceae; genus Nodosilinea. The sequence continues at coordinate 1,846 of JBBSLR010000451.1, read as the reverse complement.
AAGAGGCATTATTCTCAGGCTTGATATATATGTTTACGATAGCACCGTCCCTTTGCTGGGGCTGGGGGAGACACAAATCTCTCCCCTTTGAGGGCTCTCTCCCGTCACGTGTTTCCCCCATGACTACCCCATGACTGTGAGTATGACTCCAGATTTAAGGACAATTCTGGCAACGAAAATACCCAAGGATTTTGCTGCCTTCCAAGGGCGCAGGCTCTGCGCCCCTACCTGGTGGTATTTTCTTTCCTGGAGACCTCCTAACCCTGGGGCTATAGACCTTACTCCATCGGCGTGATGCCCTGGCTTCAGAGGGGAGATCACCTAAAACAGTTAGGGGCATCCACAGAAAGACATAAAACTCTCTGGCCGTGGTATAAAAGCATAGTTAGCAGCCGTCCCTATCGGTTATGTAGAGCAGATGGCCCAAGAAGTTGCCTCAGGCTGGGGCCAGTGCCAAGCTTGAAGTGATGTGTCTGAATATTTCGAATAGTTAAGGTGTTATGAGGGTTGGTAGTCGCCTTTACAACAGCCGGGGATCGCGAGGTGTTAGGCTTTGCGCAGTGATTCTTGCAGTATTGCCGTAAAGCATCAATGGCACAAATCCTTGACCCCCTTCCTTTCGATGGACAGAGCCAGATCCTCTGTTGCTACATCAATGCCACCAGTAAGATTCAGGTCGCCCGCATTACCAATGTGTCTGATTGGTACTTTGAGCGGGTGGTCTTTCCGGGGCAGCGACTGCTCTTCGAAACGATTCCAAGGGCAATTTTAGAAATTCACACCGGCATGATGGCCAGCTCCATTCTGTCTGACAGCATCCCCTGTGAGCAGATTGAGGTTGAGGCAGCTGGGCCATCGGTTTTTGAGCCGGCCTCAGGCGCTGAGCTTGAGGCAAGCTCAAAAACCGAGGCTTTAGACGATGCGGCGGCGATCGCCGTTTCTCCCGCTAGCTAGGCTGCTACATTGGTGGTCTAGCCCATAGCACCCCGGTCATGGTCATGCTGTCTGCAGCATGGTAAGGGTAGGTAGCCTACTTTCTGTAGGTTCATCGGGCCATAGGTCATCGGGCCATAGGTCATCGGGGCGCTGCTGGTGATGACGTTCAGGAGAGACGGTGAACCTACCTTCGTTTTTATGGCTTTGGCGCATAGCCGCTTGGTCTATGGGGCTGACCCTCACGGGCTATGGCCTGCTGGCGGTGACGGGCGGGGTGTTGGCCTACACCCGCTCTAAGCCCATAGAACGGTCGGCCTGGCTGCGCCCGCTGCACATTGCCCTGGGTTCGGTGCTGGTGCTCCTGGTGCTGGGGCTGCTCACCATTGGCATAGTTGGCACCCTAGGGGAGTACGGCACCCTGGGGCACTCGCTGCATTTGCTGTTTGGCCTGTTGGTCGTAGCCCTGGTGCTGACCTCAGCCTGGAGCGCCAGCCGCATCGATGTAGAGCGCCCCTGGGCCAGACGGCTGCACCTGACCCTCAATGGGGTACTGGGTTTGGGGCTGATGGCAGTGGGGCTGACGGGCTGGCAGGTGGTGCAAAAGTACCTGCCCTAGAGCATTTTAGCTAAGGCGACTTCTGGAAAATAGTTTCCCAATGGTGGGCAGTGCCCACCCTACGGCGGCTACAGTCGCTGAATTCAAAGCTGGTATCTTCTTTCCTGAAAATCTCCTAAATCAACCCCAGCCAAGTCCAGAAGTATGGTTTTGCCGGGGGAAAACCATACAGATCTCGAGCTGCACTTGGTACACCTATAAGGGGTTTCACCGCGATCGCCCCAACGAACCGAGCTTGCCTCTGCTGCTCAGGGCTACGCCCATCGCACCTGTTCTTCTTCTGTCTGTATTCGT
>JBBSLR010000450.1:0-3385 GCA_038255045.1 Phormidesmidales cyanobacterium | reverse complement strand
TAAATCTGGTCTATCTCTACCGCAGCAACTCCAGCGACAGCGTGTCCAACAGCACAGCTCGCCGCCCGTCGGCTCAGCTAGGCGCTGCGGCTCCCCCGGCCACCGCAACGCCCACACCGCGCAAAAACCAGGCCGCGAGTTTAGAGAGCTATCTTAACCGCGCTCAAGATTACGAACAAAACAAAGACTACAGCCGAGCCATTCTAGAACTGCGGGATGCGGTCAAAACCTATCCCAAGAGCGGCCTTTGCCACAGCTACCTCTCGGCCCTTTACCTCAAGGCTGGGCAGGGCACGATGGCTCGCATCCATGCTAAGCGAGCGATTGAGATCAACCCTGAGGATGAGCGAGCCCTGGCAGTGCAGGCCAGAGTTGAGCAGACCACCTCTGGCTCAGCTTCCAGCGCGGCCAAGTCTTCTTCAGCCCAGGCGGCTGATTCAAAGTCGGCTAAGTCGGCCAAGTCTAAGGCTTCCGATAAGGGCGGCGGCTTCTTTGGTCTGTTTGGAGGTAAGAAAAAGTGATCACCTACCAACCCCCTGCCGGGGCCAGGGATCTGCTGCCCCTCGATGTGGCCCAAAAACACTGGATTGAAACCCGCCTAGAGCAGGTGTTTCAGCGCTGGGGCTACCACCGCATCATCACCTCTACCGTGGAGCGAATGGATACGCTGATGGCCGGTGGGGCCATTGATCAAGCAGCGGTCATTGAGCTACAGCCCTCTGGGGGCAAGCGGTTGGGGCTGCGGCCCGAGCTCACGGCCTCCATTGCTCGCACGGCTGTTACCCGTTTAGCCCGGGTGACCTATCCCCAGCGGCTGTACTACAACGCCAATGTGTTTCGCCACGCGGGCCAGGGCAGCTACGGGGGCCAGCAGGAATTTTATCAGGCCGGGGTTGAGCTACTGGGGGCGGGGGCTACCGTGGCCGACGCCGAGACCCTGCTGCTGCTGCTAGACTGCCTGCACAACCTGCATCTCGACTCCTGCTGCCTGATCTTGGGCGATGCTCAGCTGACCCAGGCGCTGCTAGCCCCCTTTGCCGCCGATCAGCGGCAGGCCGTGCGCCAGGCCCTGGCTACCCTTGACCGGGTAGCCCTAGAGGGCATGTCGCTAGCGCCAGAGCTGCGTCAGCATGCCCTCAGTCTGCTCGACCTGCGGGGCCAACCCGAGGATGTCCTCCAGTCCCTGGGGCAGCTGCCTCTAGAGCCGGATGTGCAGGCGGCTGTGGAACAGCTGAAATCGCTAGTGGCGATGGTGCGGGAGGTAAGCGGGGGAGAGGGCGATCGCACCTCCCCCGCACTGACCCTAGATCTAAGCCTGATTCAGCCCTTTGACTACTACACCGGCCTGGTGTTTGAGGTGGTGAGTAGCCCCGACCAGGGGTGCCAAGTGCTCGGTCAGGGGGGCCGCTATGACCACCTGCTCTCCCTATTTCAGGGCGAGGGCAAGGGGTTTCCGGGCATTGGCTTTGTGCTAAACATCGAGGCGCTGCACCAGGCGCTGCTATCTACTGGCTGCCTGCCCCAGGAGACTCCCCCTAGCGACTGGCTGGTGGTACCGACCGCTCCCCAGGCGGCGGCGGCAGCCTTTACCTATGCCCAAACCCTGCGAGCCTCCGCTAGTCTGGTGCGCGCCGAGGTGCACCTGGCCCCCGATGAATCGCCCGCCGCCACCCGCGACCTGGCTCGCCAGCGCCGCATTAGCCGCATCGCCTGGATTGGCCCCGACGGGTTGCCAGATATTGAAGCCCTCTACTAACCTGGGGATTGGCTCTTGTCCTGGCCCCAAGGCCTAGGCCAAAGGTCTAGACCAACGTTCTGGCCCAGAAACTTGGCCCTAGAGTTCTGGCTCAGAGCTGAATGACTGACAAAAGTTTGCCCTGTAGGTTGGGTTGAGGTCACGTTGGCGCAGCCTTGCCTAAGGCAATAACCCAACGCCAGCAATGGTTTCGTTGGGTTACGCTATCGCTAACCCAACCTACGACAGAATCAAGGTTTTGAGAGTTTTGTCAGTCAAGCAGGGCCCAGAGTCCGGTGAGTGAACAACACTGCCCAGAAAAATTTCTGGCAGCCGGGGCAGCCGCACTGTTTTATGTCCGTTTTTATGTCCGTGAGGAGAAATTTTGGCCCACACCATTGTGACTAACGTCTGTGAAGGGGTAGCCGACTGCGTCGATGCTTGCCCCGTAGCCTGCATCCACGAGGGGCCGGGCAAAAATACTAAGGGTACTGACTGGTACTGGATCGACTTCTCGACCTGCATAGACTGCGGCATTTGCCTTCAGGTTTGCCCCGTGGAAGGGGCCATATTGCCCGAAGAACAGCCTGATTTACAAAATACCCCCGCCTAGCCTGGTCTAACCTAGGAATCTCATCTGTCAATGCCCTAGGCTAGTCTCTGAGTTTTCTTTGCCATGGCCAAAGTTAGCCTGCGTAGTCGTCTATTTTTATCTCATCTGGCGGTGATGGGGGTCGGCATTTTGACCCTGGCGGTCATTGGTCGTCTCTACACGCCCCGTCTGTTTGTAATTTCCCTAGAGCGCTACGAAAACGGGGTGCTCAGCGTTCAGCGTCGCACCCAGCTGGTGAAGGGGTTTGAAGCGGCCTGGAGCCGGGGCATGCTCTGGGCTATTTTGGTCGGCGGCGGCACCGCCGGGGGGCTGAGCTACCTGGTGTCGCGGCGCATTATTCGCCCGCTCGATCAAATGACCGAGGTAACGCGATCGTTTGCGGCAGGGCATCTGAATGAGCGCGTGCCAGCCTCAGAAATTCTGGAGATTCAGCGGCTGGCCAGCAGCTTTAACCGCATGGCGGCAGACCTGGAGGGGGTCGAACAGCACCGCCGCGAACTGATTGGCGACCTCACCCATGAGCTGCGCACCCCGCTGACGATCATCCACGGCTACCTAGAGGGGCTAGCCGACGGCACCGTCACCCCTGAGCCAGAGCTTTACCAGCGGCTAGCGGGGGAGACCACCCGTCTACAGCGCCTGGTAAATGACCTGCAAGAGCTGTCAAAGTTAGAAGCGGGCTACCTCCCCATTCAGGCCCAAACGGTGGCCCTGTGCCCGCTGCTAACCGCCCTGGTGCGCCCCTTCGCCGACCAGTTTGTCAGCAGCGATCGCGTCGTGATCACGCTCCAGTGTCCGCCCGACTTGCCTACTGTGCATGCCGACCCCAGCCGCATTGAGCAAATTGTGATCAACCTGCTGGGCAACGCCCTCCGCTATACCGAGAAGGGATCGGTCACGGTGAATGCCTGGGCACAGCCGGGCCGGGTCTATGTCAGCGTGGCCGACACGGGGATTGGCATGGCCGAGGCCGACCTGCCCTACGTGTTTGAGCGGTTTTGGCGGGCTGATCGCTCCCGCAACCGCAGTTCTGGGGG
>JBBSLR010000449.1:0-3385 GCA_038255045.1 Phormidesmidales cyanobacterium | reverse complement strand
GCCCGCCGGGCGATCTGGGCTTGCTCGGTCTCGGTGCGATCGCTCACCAGCGCCAGGTATAGGGGCGCTAGCCCCACCGGGTCAATCACCACAAACAGGGTGAGAAAGGCTTTGGCAAACAGCGGCAAAACGATGGGCATAGGGTCGCCAGATAGACTGCCTCAAATCTACCGCTGTTCTGGCTCCATCTCACAGGCCAGGGTCAGGCTTGCCCGCCAACCGCCATGGCCCTGGCTGAGCCATTGGCACCGGGCGGCGATCGCTCAGCAGCCGATACACCGAGGGAATGTAGTAGAGGGCCAGCAGGGTCGCGCCGCCGAGGCCGCCGGCGATCGCGATCGCCAGCGGTGGCCAAAACCCGGTGGGGTCGAGCATCAGCGGCACAAAGCCCACAATCGTGGTCACTGTTGTCGCGAGCACGCGGCGGGTGGCGTGAAACACCACCGCTTCTACCGCCTGGGGCTGGCCCAGCTTGGCCTGAGGGTGCTCGCGCAGGGCGGCCAGCACCACAATTGAGTCGTTGATGGCCAGGCCGATCAACCCCAGGGTACCGAGAATGGCGGTAAAGCCAAAGATGGAGCCAAACAGCTTCAGCGCCAGGGCCGCGAGGCCGACGGCCAAAATCGCCACCGAGCCAATCAGCGCCGCCAGCCCAAAGGAATTAAACGACAGCACTAGGGTGGCGGTCATCAAAATCGTCAGCACGCCCACGGTGGAGAGCAGGTTACCCACGGCGGTGCCGCGGGCGTCGGCCTCACCGCCGTACTCGATGCGGTAGCCGGGGGGCAGCTCAAACCCCTGTTCCTGTAGCCGGGCTTGGAACGCCGCTAGCACGGTGCTGGGCAGCGACCCAGCGGTGATGAAGCCCTGCACGGTGTTGATCCGCTGGCCGTTGCGGCGGCTGATGCTGGCGGTGTCGGGCACCAGGGAGAGAGAGGCGATCGCATCTAAAGGCAGCTGCCCCTGGGCGGTGACGATATCTAGCGAGGCGATCGCCCCCAGATCGCCCTGCTGCGGCGACGGCACCCGCACCCGCACGGGAATGTCGCGGGTACCGTCGAGAATCGAGCCGCCGATACTGCCATTCAGCGCCCCATTGAGCTGGCCGGCAATGCCCCGATTGTCTAGCCCCAAGCGGCGGGCCTGGGCTTCGTCTACGTCAAGGGCCAGCTTGGGCAGGGCCTCGGTTAGGGTGGCGCGGGTGTGGACGACATCGGGCACCTGGGCCAGCTCGGCGCGGAGGCGATCGCCCACCTGCCGCAGCCCGGTGATCTCGGCCCCGTAGACCCGCAGCTCAATCGGCGCGTCGAAGGGCGGCCCCTGCTCCAGCTGTTTCACCAGCACCTGGGCCTGGGGAAAGGCGGCATCCAGTTCCGTTTGCAGGGCCTGAATGGTTTCGCGCAGGCGATCGGTGCTGGCCAGCTGCACAATGCCCTGGGCGTAGTTTTGAGCATTGCGGCGATTGTCGAGCACGTTGTAGAAAAAGGGCGGCGCGCTGCGGCCCATAAACCAGTGGATGTCTTCTACCTCAGGATGATTGAGCGCCAGATCCCGCGCTTGACGAACCTGGGCCTGGGTGACGGCCAGGGATGCCTGGGTGGGCAGCTCAAACTCGATCTGAAACTGGTTGCGGTTCGTGGGCGGGAAAAACTGCTGAGGCAGGGTGGCAAACACCGCAAAACCCATCACCGGCAGGATCAGCGACAGCCCTACCCCCAGCCAGGGGCGGCGAAACACCGTTCTAAGACTCCATCGATAGGCCTGGGCCAGAGCTTGATTGGCAAAGCCCTGCTGCAACCAATCCCAGCGCTGGGGCAGCGGGTTCCACTGGTTTAGCCGCCCCGCCAGCGCCACAATCACCGTCAGCGACAGCACCAGCGAACTCAGCAGCGCCAAGATCACCGTCAGGCCAATGGTGCCGATAAATTCCCCCACGCCCCCCGGCGAGGTGGCAATGGGAATAAAGGCCAGCACCGTAGTCAAAGTCGAAGCCAGCAGCGGCACCAGCAGGTGGCCCACCGTTGCGGCCACCGCCTCCCCCGGCGGCATCCCCTGACGCAGCCGCCCCTGCACCTCATCCACCACAATGATGGCGTTGTCGATCAGCAGCCCCAGGGCGATGATCACCCCGGTAACCGACATCTGGTGCAGCGGCACCCCCAGCACCTGCATGGTGCCAAACACGGTCAGGGTAGTCAGGGGCAGGGCCAACCCCACCAGCAGGGCCGACTTCCAGCCCAAGATCAGCAGCGATACGCCAACCACCAGCAGCGAACCGAGAATTAGGTTGCTCACCACCCCATTCAGCCGCTGCTGCACGTACTGGCTCTGGTCAAGCACGATCGCCAGGTCAATGCCCTGGGGCAGCTCGGCGCGAAAGGCATCCAGCACCGCCCTGGCCTGCACGGCCCACAGGTCAACCCGTTCGGCAGAGTCTACTTTGGCCGCCAGGGCGATCGCCCCATGGCCATTCACCAGTGCCAGATCCGTCGGCGGGTCTGGCACTGCTTTAGTCACCGTGGCGATATCTCCCAGGCGGGCCACCTGGCCCTCGGCCCCCGCCTGCAGGGGAATGGCGCGAATCTGCTCTAGGGAGCTGAGGCTGCTGTTGACTTCGAGCAAAAATTCTGAGCGATCGCTGCGAAACTGCCCCGCCGACACCTTGGCATCGCTGGCGGCGATCTGCTGGGACAGGGCCGCTGCCGACAACCCCAGCCGCGACAGCTCCGTCGCCGCAATATCCACCCGAATTTCCTCATCGGGTTCGCCAAAGATATCCACCGTCTCCGTACCGGGAATGGCCCGCAGGCGATCTTCCAGGGTCGCCGCCAGCCGCCCCAGAATGGCGTAGTTGGGCGCGTCAGGGTGCGTCCAGGTCAGGCCCACAATCAGAGCGCTGGCCTTGGTGGAGCTATCGGCATACTCCGGCACCGTGGCATCGGCGGGCAGCTCAGGCACCGCGTCATCGACCTTGCTGCGCACCTTAGCCCACATCGGGTCTACGTCCGGAATCGTATCCTTCAGCTCGATGGTGATCACCGAAATGCCCGTGCCGCTGGTCGATCTCAGCGACTCAATTTCCTCCAGCTCAAACAGCCGATCCTCAATTTTCTCCGTTACCAGAGTTTCCACCCGCTCCGGCGTCGCCCCCGGCAAGAACGTGGTGACGCGGGCGAAGCGCTGCACGATTTCTGGGTCTTCTAGGCGCGGCAGGGTGAGAAAGGCCGAGAGTCCCCAGACGACGATCAGCACCAGGGAGAGCAGGAGCAGCTGGCGGTTGCGGTAAAAGAGGTTCATGGGGAGGGGAGGGGGGAGAGTGAGAGGTGAGGAGTAGGTGGGTGGATGGGTGGGTGGGTAGGTGGGGAGGGGAGGGGTGCGGCCCCTG
>JBBSLR010000448.1:0-3387 GCA_038255045.1 Phormidesmidales cyanobacterium | reverse complement strand
CCGCTGACGGGGCTGGTGGTGGCGGTGCCGCTGCTGCTGTGGGGGCTGGCCCAGTCAACGGTGGTGGCCATTCCCGAAACCGGCTCTAGCCTGCTCAATTTTGAAGCCCTCGACCCCAAGGCATCGCTGATGCTAACCCTGCTGTCTAAGCTGGTGCTGGGGTCGGCGGTGGCGGCAGACCAGGCGATTCAGCTGCATCCGGTGGCGATCGCCGGCTGTCTGGGTCTAGTGGTCACGGCCCTCAACCTGATGCCCGTGGGCCAGCTCGACGGCGGCCACATTGTCCACGCCATGTACGGCCAGCGAATTGGCGGCATTGTCGGGCAGGTGGCGCGGCTGCTGGTGTTTGGCCTGGCCCTGGTGCATCCTGAGCTGATGATTTGGGCGATTCTTCTGTTCTTTATTCCGGCGGCCGACCAGCCCGCCCTCAACGACGTCAGCGAGCTGGATGATCGCCGCGATTTTCTGGGTCTGCTGGCCTTGACGCTGTTGGTTATGATTGTGCTGCCAGCGCCGGGCATTCTCACTCGACTGCTCTATTAGCGGCTAAGCGTTATTCTGCCCTGGCCCTGTTTCTGGCCCTATTGTTGATACCCGCCATGTCCCCAGACCTCACCCAGTGGATTGCGGAGGTGCGCACCCTCCAGCGGCAGTTGGCCGACACCCAAGAAGAGCGCGACCAGGCCTTTAAAAGCACCGCCAACTGGCGTCGCCTCTACGAAACCGAAGCCCGACAGCGCCGCGAAGAAGCCGCTGAGTTTCAGGCGCAAATCGAAGCAATTCAGCAGCGTCTCGCGGCGACTCCCGGTGCTGTCCTAGAGAAAGATCTCTCCACGGTCAACTCCCTCCAGGGTTTGCAGCAGCGCCTTGACGGTCTGGTGCAGCAGTGCGAAGACCTAGCGGAGCGCTTGCAGGCCGAGCAAGCGGCCCATGCTCAAACCCGCCAAACCCTGACCGCCGCCCTGGGCGATACCTTTAACGCCTTGAGGTAGGGGCGCACAGCAGTGCGCCCCTACCTTGCGCCCCTAGCCGCCTGCGATGAAGATATACCGCAGCAGGAATATAGCGGCCAAAATCCACATGCCGAGGCTGGTTTGGCTGGTTTTGCCCTGAAATGCCTTGATCAGCGGATAGGCAATCAGACCCATGGCCAGCCCTTCAGCGATAGAGAAAGCCAGAGGCATCATGATAATGGTGAGAAAGCCGGCGATCGCATCGGCAGGTTCATCCCAATCGATCATTTTTGCGCCCGACATCATCAGCACCCCGACAATAATCAGCGCCGGGGCCGTGGCAAAGGCCGGAATGCCCTGGAGCAGGGGAATAAACAGCACTGAAGCGGCAAATAGCCCCGCTGCTACCAGAGCGGTAAAGCCGCTGCGGCCCCCTTCGGCAATGCCTGAGGCAGACTCAATATAGGTAGTCACTGTGGAGGTGCCCAGCACCGCTCCGGCAGTGGTGCCCACGGCATCGGCCATGAAGGCTTTTTCTACCCCCGGAAACTTGCCATCGCTGTCGATGTAGCCCGCCTTTGACCCCAGCCCCGTGAGGGTGCCAATGGTGTCAAACAGGTCAACAAACAAAAACACAAAGATGATGCTCACCATCTGCCAAAGGTTGCCGCGCAGCAGCTCACCTAGCCCCACAAAGGCCTGCCCAAACAGGTCGGTCGGCGCTTGGGGAATCGCCATCACCCCTGTGGGCCAGGGCGCTACGCCAAACAACCACGACAGCAAGGCGGTGCCCAAAATTCCCCACAGCAGTGCTCCGGTTACCCGCCGTGCCCACAGAGCAGCGGTAATCACCAGACCCAGTAGGGCCATGGCGGTTTGAGGCGATCGCAGATTGCCCAGGGTGGTAAAGGTCGCCTCCGACGGCACAATAATGCCCGCCCCCTTGAGGGCAATATAGGCAATAAACAGACCAATACCCGCCGTGGTGGCATGCTTGACCGCGTCGGGTATCGCCGCCACGATCGCAGTGCGCATGTTAGTGATAGTCATGAGGATGAAGATCACCCCCTCAATCAACACCGCCGCCAGGGCCACCCGCCAGTCGATGCCTAGGCCCAGCACCACCGTAAAGGCGAAGTAGGCGTTGATGCCCATGCCGGGGGCCAGCGCAAAGGGCAGCTTGGCGTAGAGCGCCATAACCAGCGTGGCCAAGGCAGCAGACAGCCCGGTGGCCACCACCAGTTCGCCAAACAAATCCCCCGACTCGGTCAAGAAAATTGCGTTCGACAAAATAGCCGGGTTAACGATCAGAATGTAGGCCATCGTGACAAAGGTGGTGAACCCCGCCAGAGTCTCAGTGCGAAAGTTGGTGCCCAGGGCCGCAAAGTTGAAAAACTCCGCAATTTTGTTCTCGGGTCTTGGGCTATAGGGCACCTGGGGCAGTTGTTCAGTGGGCTGGGTCACAGTGGCACTCCTTATCAATGGAATCAATAGACAGATGCAGTGGAACAGATGCGGTGAACTAAACCGGTGGCTGCCCCCTCCCATTCGTGGGGCTAATAGACCTAACACTAGTCGACGACATCTGCTCAGTTGAATCTGTTGTTGACGCTACAAATGACCATTTCTTGAAGCACACTGTAACGTCTCAGCCCTCTACCCTCCGAGGGATTTGGCCCCACAAAACGGACCTGACCCCACAAGCCGGGGCGTGGGATTATTTTCGACGGGGCGGCGCCCATTTCTGTCGCTGCCGACCAGTCCAGGTACAGCACCAGCAGCACAACGCCAGCTATAAAAGAGCCAATGTCGTTGGGCATGGAAAAGGCATAAAACCCCGGACAGAGAGGGTGGGATTCGAACCCACGATTCTTGCCCTGGGCGCATCGTGGCCATTTGACGACCTGCCTCTGGATGGTGGTGGCCTTGCTTCAGCCAGGGAAGGTCAGCCTGACGCGGTGGCTACCCTATGTCCCGTGTAGTTGCTGAAGAATTAGAACCTTCTCAGGAAATCTCTGCAATTCCTAATGATTTACCCACTGATTGAGGCTACGTGCAAGGTTGCTGAGAGCAGCGGTGCGAACCTGTAGGTAACGAGAGCGGTGATGAATTGATGACTATCTGCATTCATTCACCAGTTTTTCTCTAGCTCAACATCTTCTCCAGAAAGGTAGGAAAACTCAATTCCCATCAGATCTAGAATCTTGAGGACCTCAGAAGGTTCTAGCTGCATGATTTCTGACGCTTTTTTGAGGCTGATGACTCTGGCCAGCAGGGCACCAATCAAAAAGAGGGGGACTGTAAATTAGTTTGTGTCAGAGGTCAAAAGAAGATCTAATGAACTAACTACCCAAGGTATGACCGATGACCTTTCGCCCTGAACTAATCGATGAGTTACTGAAAGACTACCGTAGCCCTGAGGACCTGATGGGGG
>JBBSLR010000447.1:0-3401 GCA_038255045.1 Phormidesmidales cyanobacterium | reverse complement strand
TCAATCGCCTGATCGGTTCTTTTCTTACCGCCGCACGGGCGAGAAGCAGGTGCAGTGGTCGGGCATTGTCAGCCGCTAGCGCCAGGGCAATAGAAACTCCTAGGGCATCCAGGTGGCCTGGACGCCGCTGAAGGGGAACGCCTCTGGATCTGCCACGGCGGGAATGGCGGCTAGGGTGTTGGCGGCAGCACTGGGGTCGGCGACGGCTTTAGCGGTTTCTAGATCGTCTAGCTCAGCCATCTCGCCAGCGGGCGAGTCAGGAGTGGCGTCAGGGGCATCGGCGTCAAGCGGTTGCTTTACCAGGGGCAGCTGCCAGATTTTTGGCCCTTCTGCGGCGCTGATCGAGGCCAGGTCGAGCAGCAGCGATCGCCCGTCGGGGGCCACGCTCATGTGGATGCGCTGCTGCTGGGGCAGGCGCAGCAGGGGGCTAACCACCCCATCTAGGGTGACGGCCAGCAGCAGGGGCTGCTCAACGTAGGCATCGGTGGTTGGCAGCAGGTCTGGGTTGAGGTCGCTATTCTCGGCGGCGTCCACCAGTTCGGTGGCCAGCACGTAGAGCACGGGCTGGGTGGGGTCAAAGTGGGCTTCGAGAATAGAGCCGCTGACCTGAAGCAGTTCCTCCTCACGCCCCTGGTTGGTGACTAAAAACAGCGATTCGGTGAAGCGCTTTTCGGGGTCGTCTTGGTTGAAGTTGACCATGGCGGCGGCGGTGCCGTCGGCGGCCAGGTCGAGCACGCGGCCATAGTTGGGTAAAAAGTCGAGGGGCTGGCGGGGGCCGCTAGCCGGCTCTCCCCCCAGGTCAATAATGGCGGTGCCCTGGCCCTGAAGCAGCAGCAGCGACTGGCTGTCGGGGGCGATCATAAAGTCGCCCCCCGGCTCGGTCTCAATCGGCTCGGCTGGTTGGCCAGGCCGCACCAGCCAGGGGCCGAAGTCGGCGGGGTTTTGCTGGCTGACTCGCTGCACTACGATGGCTTGCCCATCGGCAGATAGATCAAATTTGAGGTTTTGATAGTCGCGGTTGTCGAGCACCAGGTCTAGCTCCCCGGAGGGCGGCGAGGCGGCCTGGGGTAAAAATCGTCGCCAAATCGGGGGGCGATCGCCCATAAAGTCGACCGGCGGGCGCGGGGCAATGCCCGTAGTGACGGTGTAAATCTGCTGATTGAGTAGCCCCTGATCCTGGCTGGTATCGCTGGCCGAAAACAGTACCTTATCCCCCAGAGAGTAGGGCTTAAAGGCAATCACCGACAGGTTTTTGGGGGTGAGAATGGTGCGCTCCTGGCGCATTAGATCGGCCAGCACCAGGCGGTTGGCTTCGTCGCCCTCGGCCCCAATGTACAGAAAGGCGCGGCGGCGGGTCTCAAACTGGCTTTGGAAGGGTTCAAAGCGGCTGGAGCCAGCGGTGAGGGCGGCGTAGCGATCGCGCGCCCCATCCAGACTGAGCGTAAACGATTCGCCGTAGGGCAGGGGGTCGGTGAGGGTATAGGCCATCCGTCGCCCGGCCCAGCTGACTTTCCCCGGCACCGGCGGCTCCAGCTTGAGGTTTTGCTCTACGCTGGCCACATCCATCGGGCGGCTGAAGGTGATTAAAAAAGCCCGGTCTTCGGCCCCCACCTGACGATCTTGCCAGGTGAAATCGCGCACCCGCGCCGTGGCGTGGTCGCCCGAAAGAATTAGCAACCCCAGCGCCAGGGCTAGCCCGACAATCACCACCGTAGCCAGGCGGTCGAGGGGTTGGGTAAAGCGGGGGGTGCGAAGGTGACGGCGAGAGCGGCGACGGGCCATGGCTAATATTCGTAGGGGGTGCGGGGTTCAGGGATTTCGGTTAGGGTAGCCGAGCCGATGGTGAGCTGGCGCTTGTCGTCGAGGGTGGTGGTCTGCACCTGGCCCTCGACCTCAAGCCAGGTGTCGGGGGCGGGGCGGGGGCTGCCGGGGGGCAGCTCCACCGGCAGCCCCACGGGGTAGGCGTCGGCGGCGCAGCAGGTGAGCACAAACCGCGAAATCATGAAATACTCGTCGGGCCAGCCGGGAATGTGGGCCACAAATCCGCTCACCTTAGCCACCTGGCCCGCGTAGGCATCGGGTTCAGGATAGACGTTGAGGGTGCGCACCCAGTCGACAATGGTGCGATCTTCGGAGTCGCCCCCGAGGGAAAACCGCTGGGGCCGCGATCGCGTTTGCCCCAGTACATCGGTGATGCCCCGCTGAAAGGCAGTCTCGCTGGCAAAGGGGCGGGGGGTGTAGACCAGGCCAAAGACGGCGATCGCAATCAGCAGACCCACGCTCAGCTGCCGGGGCAGCAGCGCCACGTGTTCTTGGCTGCGGGGGGCCGGCCCCCGACCCTGGCGATAGCCGCTCCACACCTGCACGGTGCGGGCCGCCCCCATGGCCAGCAGCAGCACCATGGCCAGGTGGGCCAGCCACATGTAGTCGGGGTGCAGCAGCAGGTAAAGCTTGCCCGTCACCGTAAAGCGCAGCAGCATGCCCCCCCACAGCAGCAGCATGATGGCATCCACCAGGGCCTGCCAGGGCAGTGGTCTAGTGGCGCGAGAACCGTTAGATCGAGGAGTCGAGGCCATGGGCGGGGTCTAGAGAAACACATTCGAGCGAGGCTGGGCATGGCCATGGCGGACTGAAGCCGGGGTAGGCCCGAGCCATTCTGCCTAGCCGGTGTAGAGATTCATCACCAGGGTCAGCAAAAAGGTAAGCTGTGCCGCCAGCAAAAATAAATAGACAATGGCGCGGCCCTTAAATACCGTCAGCAGCAGGCTGATATTCTTCAAGTCGATCATCGGGCCAAACACCAGAAACGCCAGCAGCGCCCCGCTGGTGAAGGTCGAGGCAAAAGAGAGGGCAAAAAATGAGTCAACCGTAGAGCAGATCGACACCACCCAGGCCAGGGCCATCATCGCCAAAATTGAAGTCACCGGCCCCTGGCCCAGGCCCAAAATAACTTCGCGGGGGACGGCCACCTGGACAAAGGCGGCGATCGCACTGCCAATCACCAGCACCGCCCCCAGCTCCCGCAGCTCTAGCACCATGTTGTCAACCATCATCCGCAGTCGCTGGGCCATGGGCGGTAGGGTAGCCACCTGAGCCAGCACCTGGGCCGGGGGCGCATCGAGCTGTAGCACCTGCCCCGGCGACTGCATTAAAAACGTGCCCGACTTGAGCAGCGGCGACGCCTCAGGCTCTGGGGATGACGCTGCTGCGGGTTCAGGCTCCCCCATCATGCGGGTGAGGTTGTCTTGCAGAAAGGGGCGAATATCGGCCTGGGCGCTAAAAATGACCGCGATTGTGATCGCCACAATCAGGGTAAAGCCCACCCGCAAAAACACAATCTCGGGCTGATCGCGAAAGGCAATCCAGGTGGCCCAAAACACAATCGGGTTCACCGTTGGGGC
>JBBSLR010000446.1:0-3402 GCA_038255045.1 Phormidesmidales cyanobacterium | reverse complement strand
GAAGCGATCAAGCTGCGGCTGGCCCTGTCGGCCACCCCAGAGCGCCACTTTGATGAGGCTGGTACAGAGCGCATCTTCGACTATTTTGGGCCAGTGCTAGAGCCAGAATTTACCCTGCGAGACGCAATTCAGACGGGGGCGCTGGTGCAGTACACCTACACCCCCATTCTGATCGAGCTGACCCCTGAGGAGGTTGAGCGCTACGCCGAGCTGACGGTAGCCATTGGGCGGGCCATGGGCATTGGCGGTCGAGACGACAACACCGCCCTGGAGCGACTGCTGTTTGAGCGGGCCAGGCTAATTTGCACCGCCGAAAATAAGCTCACCCAGCTGAAAACGCTGATGGCCAACCGGCTCAACACCGACCACACGTTGTTTTACTGTGGCGATGGTTCGGTAGAAGATCAAACCACCGATGAAAGCCGCCGCCAGCTCGAAGCGGTGACGGAACTGCTCAACTACCGCCTGGGCTATAAGGTCGAGCCCTACATCGCCGAGACCACCCTAGGCGAGCGGGATGACCTGCGCTACGCCTTCGAGAAAGGGCATCTCAAGGGGCTGGTTGCGATTCGCTGCCTAGACGAAGGGGTGGATATCCCGGCTATTCAAACCGCCGTGATTTTGGCCAGCAGCAGCAACCCGCGCCAGTTTATCCAGCGGCGGGGGCGCATTTTGCGGCGATCGCCGGGCAAAAACCAGGCCGAACTGTTTGACATGCTGGTGGTGCCGCCGGATCTGGGCGGCGAATATTGGCAGATAGAGCGGCGGGTGCTGCGCGGCGAGCTGACCCGATTTGTAGAATTTGCCGATCTGGCGCTGAATGCTGGAGAAGCGCGTAAAATTCTGTATCCCCTGCAAGAACGGTATGACTTGTTAGATTTGTGATTATGGTCGTGCTCGATACCCGGTGAGCCGAGGGTTAAAACCCACGGGGGTCGTGGGCGCGATACCCCGATGAGCCGAGGGTTAAAACCCTCGAGGGTCGCGGGCGCGATACCCCGGTGAGCCATGGGTTAAAACCCACGAGGGTCGCGGGCGCGATACCCCGATGAGCCGAGGGTTAAAACCCACGGCTCAAAGCGGAAGTCCACTAAAGTGGACTCAACCCATTTCCCCAGTCCTCTTTAGAGGACTTTTGCCATGAGCCAGGGAATTCTATTCCCTGGCGGTCTCGGCCACAAACCGACCCCTCCCCTGGCGGTCTCGGCCACCATCCCACCATCCCACCATGACGCCTCCCCCAAACCCCAGCCAAGAAGACATCGAAGCGCCCATCACTACAGCTCCCCCGGAGGTGGAGCAGATCATCCGGGAGGTGATTCGGCTGGAAAAGGCGAATTTGTCGAGCGATCGCCCCCGCATTCGAGCCGACGTGCTCAAGATCATCAAGGACGTGGTGAAATGAAGCTGTTATCGCTGAAACTGTTTAACTTTCGGCAGTTTTGGGGCGAGGTCGCCCTCGATCTGGCCCACCAGGGCGGTCGCAGCGTCACCGTCATCCACGGCAACAACGGGGCGGGCAAAACCACGCTGCTGAATGGGTTTACCTGGGTGCTCTACAACCAGCGCAGCCCCGCCTTTGCCCCTGGCCCGCTGGTCAACAACCGCGCCCTGGGAGAAGTGCCGGTGGGCAGCCTGGTGGAGTGCTGGGCCGAGGTGCTGTTTGAGCACAACGGCAAAGAATATCAGGCGCGGCGCTCCTGCGCGGCCCAAAAAGACTCCGCTGGAAAAATTCTGGAAGAACCCAGCGTATTGCAGCTCAAAATCAACGGCAAGCTGATTCCAGAAAAAGACGATATTGAAGATGCCATTGGCAGCGTGCTGCCCAGTAGCCTGCACCGCTACTTCTTTTTTGACGGGGAGCGCATTGAGCAGATTGTCAAAACCGAAAACCGGGCCGACATGGCCACCGCCATTAAGACCCTCTTGAGCGTTGAAATGCTGGAGCGGGGCATCAACCACCTCGACCACGCCCGCAAACAGCTAGAGAAAGAACTCCGGGACATTGGCGACACCGAAACCAAGCGGCTGGTGTCTGAGAAAACCGGACTAGAAGAGGAAAAGACCCAAAAAGAAACCCGCCGCGAGGCCATTGTGCAGGATTTGCTCGATCAGGAAGACCTGAAGCAGCGGTACAACGCCCAGCTAATGGATTTAGCCAGCGTTAAGGAAATCCAGGAGCGGCGCAAAGCTCTGCAAGATGAAATGGAAAACCAAGAGCAACTGCTCGGGCGCAGCGAAGACCGCCTGCGGCGCACCATTTCGTCGCGGGGCTATATGGTGTTTTTGGGCGATACCATTACTCAATTTAAGGATCTAGCCGCCGACCTGCGGCGCAAGGGCGAGCTACCTGCGGGCATTAAACGCCAGTTTGTGCAAGATTTGCTCGACCAAGCAGCCTGTATTTGCGGTGCTCAGCTCACCGCTGGCACCACCAACCGCCAGGAAGTGGAGACCTGGCTGGGCAAGGGGGGCTTGCAGGATGTGGAAGAGGCCGTGATTAAAATGAGCGGCGAAGTGGAAAGCCTGGAGCGGCAGATTCCTGAGTTTTGGGCCGAAATTGACCAGGAGCAGGCCAGCATTGAAAACCTGCGCCAGCGCATTGCCCGCCTGCAAGACCAGATCAGCGGCATTCGCGACCAGCTTAAGGGCAATGAAGATGTGAATGTGCAGGGCATTGAGCGGCGGCTCGAAGAAACCGAGCAGGCCATCACCGCCCGCCACCGCGAAGATGCGGTGCTGAAGGATGAGATTAAGCGGCGGTCAGATGCGATCGCGGAGGTTGATAAGCAAATCAAGGCCCACAAGGCTAAAGATAAAGAACAGGCCCGCGTGAAGCGGCAAATCGAAGCGGCCCAAGATGCGGTGGCCCGCCTAAACGAGGTGAAGCACCGGGTCGATCTCAAGTTTCGGGCGGTGCTGGAGCTGAAGGTGCGGGAGATTTTTCGCAAGATTTCGTTTACGCCCTACCTGCCGAAGCTGACGGAAAACTATGAGCTGCGGCTGATCGACCCAAACCTGGATGGCGAGGCGACCGTGGCAGCCTCGACGGGGCAAAACCAGATTCTCAGTCTGGCCTTTATCGGCAGCGTGATCGAGCGGGTGCGCTACTGGAGCAAGAAGCACTCGACGATTGGGCTAGACGGGGGTGGCTTTCCGATTGTGATGGATTCACCCTTTGGCAGTCTGGACTCGGGGAATCGCAGCAACATTGCCGAGGCAATTACCACCCTGGCGGATCAGCTGGTGGTGCTGGTGAGCAAGACCCAGTGGCTGAATGAGGTAGAGCGGGAAATGGAGCCGGCGGTGGGGGCGGAGTATGTGCTGGTCTACTACACCGCTAAGGCGGATGCTGAGCTGGAAGAGATGGAGCGCTATGGGCGCAGCTACCCGCTGGTGAAG